>NZ_LR215037.1:600000-909262 GCF_900660665.1 Mycoplasmopsis maculosa | reverse complement strand
TTTTGTTTGAGAGTCAATATCAATTGAAAGTGTGTTTATGCTTACTCTCTTTGAATTTATATCAGCCTCTAGTGAAATTCTTTTACTTAATAAAGTCTCGTAATCGGATTCATTAGACTCTTTATTTAAATCTAATGAGTTTTTGTTTAATTCTCTATTTGATATATTTTTAAGTTTTTCATTAAATTCATCAAATCTAGCTTGTTCATTTCTTCAATCATTTTGGTGTAATAAATTTTGATTTTCTAACTGAGATTTTAACTCATAAGCTGATCTTCTTTTATTAGCTATTTCTCTTATTTTCATTTCATTAATAGAAATAGAAGTATTTAAATTAGGTATTAATGCTTCTAATTCTTTTAACTTTTCTTCAATAGTTAAAAGAGTAGCATTGGTATTTTTTGTACCACCCATTATTACACCACCGGCTCTAATTGTGTCACCATCTAGTGTAACAATCATATAACGGTTATCTAAAATATGACTCATTTTATTAGCTTGATCAATATCTGTTGCTACAATAATGTTACCTAAAAGAAATTTAGCTAATAAATCATATGTTTTATCTATTTTTATTAAATCATTAGCAATACCAACGAAACCAGGGTGTCCTTGAATAGCTAATAAATGATCATCTCTTACGCTTTTTGGTTGTATAGAAGCTAAAGGAATAAATGTAGCTCTACCACCTTTATTTGATTTAAGAAAATTAACAGCTTTTACAGCAGTTTCAGACTTATCAACAACTATGTGTTGCAATGCATTATTTAAAACAGCTTCAATAGCTAATGCATAATTAGAATCAACTGATATTAATTCAGCTACTGTTCCTTTTAAAGATTTACCAAAAATAACTTTATTTTCGAGTATTGTTTTAGTTCCTTTAAACAACATTGAATTGCTTTCAATTTGTTGTTTTAATAATTGAATATGACTTTGAACTGTTGCTAATTCTGTTTTTTTCTTTTGTACAGAGATATTTAAAGCATTTAATTCATTATCATGATTTTCTAAAATTGTTTTTGTATTTAAAATTCTATCTTGAATAACTTTTGATTGATTTTCATAAAATTTTAATTGTTTTAAACTTTTTTCTAAAAATGATTCATATGCTTTAATTTCTTCTTCTTTTGTGACTTGTAATTTTCCCTCTGAAAGAAGTTTTGCTTTTTCTTCTTCCCTGGCTCTAACAATCTCTAATGAATTTATTCTTGATTTTATATTTTCATATTCATCGATCATTTTGCTTAAATCACTATTTAAAGAATTTTTATAAGCTATGTTTTCAGAAATTCTATCTTCAGCTTCTTTTATTCTTTGATTTAAATCTGATTTAGTTTCATTAACGCCTTCGAGTTCAACACTTAAACTTTGATATTGTTCTCCGAAAAATTTAATTCTATCAACCAATAAACCAATTTCTATCCCTTTTAATTCTTCAGATTTAGCAATAAATAATTTTGCTTTTTCCGCTTGTTTTCTTAAAGGTATTAATTTTCTTTCAATTTCAGAAATAACCAATCTAATTTTTTCAAGACCTTCTTCTGTTTTATCTAATTTAGTTTGTGCTTCTTTTTTTCTAAATTTATACTTTGATACACCAGCTGCTTCTTCAAAAATTAGCTTTCTTTCATCAACTGTAGCTTCTGCAATATCACTAACGGTTCCTTGACTTATAATAGCTAAACTACTTTTACCAATTCCTGATTCCATGGCTAATTCTTTAATATCTCTATAACGACATTCTTCACCATTTAAATAGTATTGATTATTACCTGTTCCTCTTTCAACACTACGACTAATAGTTATGAATTCATGAGGATGATCATTTAAACCATCGCGATTATCAAAAGTCAGCGTAACTACTGCTTTTTGCATTGGTTTTGCAGTTTTAGAACCAGCAAAAATAACATCTTCCATGTTATCACCACGCAATTCTTTTGCACTTCTTTCTCCTAAAACCCATTTAATAGCATCGTTAATATTACTTTTACCAGAACCATTTGGTCCAACAATTCCAGCAACTCCGCCATCAAATTTTAAAACTATAGGATCTGCGAATGATTTAAAACCATGTGCTTCAACTTTAATAAGTTTCATTTTTTCTCCTTTTTTAACCTAGTAAATTAATTATATTTATTTTTTAAATTTTTAATTTAAAAAAAATATGGATAAACCATATTATTTTTTTAATTTTTCAAGAGCGTTTTTAGCTGCTTCCTCTTCTGCTTTTAATTTACTAGATCCTGTTCCTCTTCCGTAAATTTTTCCTTCATGAATAACTTCAGATTCAAATTCTTTATTTTCATTTTGAAAGGTTTTATATATAGCACCAACTTTACTATAAGATTGAACATGTTCTTGAAAAAATGTTTTATAATCCTTTAAAACAGTTGAATCTGTTATTTTGAAAGCTAATTTAAATAAGGTTTTATTTAAAAAGTTTTTAACAGACTCTATATTTTCTTCATCTAAATATATAGCTGCAACAAGAGCTTCAAAAAGATCAGCACCTACTTTTTTACTTTGTAAAATTTCAGATTTCATATTCCCATTGCCAGTTAACACATAATGTTTTAATCTTAATTTATCTGTTAAATTATTTAAAGTTTCTGTTCTAACAAGCATTGACCTAGATAATGTCATTTTTCCTTGTTCATAGGTATTTTGGTAATTTTTATAAATATAATCACTAACAAGAAATTGCAATATAGCGTCACCTAAAAATTCCAATGTTTCATAACTTTTCTTCTTATCTTTATTATTTGTTGAATGTATATATGAGCCGTGAGTAAAAGCAACTACATAATTATTAATATTATTAACTTTTAGACCTAAAGATTTTAAAAATAAAATTAGATTTTCATTATAATTTTGCATCTAAACTTTCTCTTACTTTATCCATAACTGAATTTTCTAATACTAATTTTATTTGTTTAAAAGCACCTAAAAAAGCTTTTTCATCACTATTGCCATGACATTTTATTGCTAAGCCGTTTACGCCTATTACTCAAGCTGCACCTACATTTCTGTAATCTAATGTTTCAGCAACATCTTTAAAAGCGCCTTTAGCAAGTAAATAACCTACTTTTCTTATAGGTTTTAGCATTATTTTAGATTTTAACAAATCTTTAAAACTTAAAATAGCGCCTTCAAGAGATTTTAAAACTAAATTACCGCCATAGCCATCTACTACTGCTATATCAGTGTTACCTTGTAATAAATCTCTTGGTTCTATATAACCTTTATAATTTAAATTTTTATCTTCGCCTAATATTTTAGAAGCTTCTTTTGTAAATTCTGGACCTTTATAATCTTCTGTTCCTATATTTATTAATGAAATATCAGGATTATTTTTTTTCAATAAAGCTTTAGCATAAACATTTGCTATTTTTGCTCATTCAATTAAATATTCAACTTTTGTTTCAATATTAGCACCAACATCAAGTAAAAGTCATTTCTTGCCTATTATAGAAGGCATTAAGGGCATAAAAGCTGCTCTTGAAACCCCTTCAAGTCTTTTTAATTTAAATGTTGTACAAGCTAAATATGTTCCTGAATCTCCTGCAGATAATAATACATCTGCTTTATTATTTGCAACTAAATCAATAGCATTATTCATTGAAGTATTTTCTCTTAAACTCTGTCTAAAATTTTTTTTATCAGTAGGTGTATTTTGATTGTCTATGATTTTTAAATTATCACCATTGTATTTTAACAATTTCAAATAATCTTTTATTTCTTCTTCTGGTCCTATTAATGTTATTTCATAGTTTCTATTATCTTTTAAAAATTCGACAGATGCTAAAATACCCGGTTTTATACCTCTATCGTTTCCGTTTAAATCAAAAGCAATTTTATACATTTATGCTCCTATTCAAAACCAATTATAAAGAAGTAATTAGGTTGATTACCATTTATGATTGCAACATCACATTCAAAATATCTACGTATATAATCTTCTAGTTCGGCGGCATCTAATTCACTTGCTTCATTACCGTAATATATTGTTATTAATTGAGTATCTTCATTTGCTGTTTTTTTAATAAGTTTTTTAGCGGCTTCTAAATAAGTATCTACACAAAGTTTAATTTTTCCGTCTAAAATTGAAATAAATTTACCTTCTTTAATTTTTACACCATTTATTTGAGTATTTCTAACAGCTGTAGTAACTTCGCCGGTTTGAACCATAGAAATCATTTCATTCATTAATTCAGTATTTTCTTCAGGACTAACATCGCTATTAAATACCGAAATAGCATTAATACCTTGGATTTGAGTTGATGTAGGTATAATGTAAACTTTTTTATCTCTTGTTGCTTGTGCGGCTTGTTCAGCTGTTAAGAAAATATTTTTATTATTTGGTAAAATAAATACATTTTCAGCGTCACAATTTTTTATAGCTTCAATAATATCTAATGCACTTGGGTTTTGAGTTTGACCACTTTCAATTATTACATCACAGCCTAATTCACGCATTTTTTCAATAATACCTGAACCTAAATTACATGAAACTATACCGCATTTTTTTGTTTCACCTTTTTTGTCAATATTATTTAATACAACATTTTTGTTTCTAGAGTCCTCTGCTTGAATTGTCATATTTTCAGATTTTATTTTTATAAATTCACCAAATTTTTGACCAAAATTTAATAAATCACCAGGTTTTAGTGTATGTCCATGAACCTTCACTAATTTATCGTCTTGAACAACTACTAAAGAATTAGCTTTTTTATTAAGTTGTTTTTCAAATTGTTTTTTGTCAAAGTCTTCTATTGAATTTAATTCAATAATAAATTCTGTACAATAGCCAAATTCACCATTATAAACTTCTTTGTTACTTATAAAAGTATCAATTGATGTCTCGTCATTAGAAATTTTTACAGGTTCACCTTTAAAATATTTATAAATACCTTCAATAAAATTATGTAATCCTTCTCCACCAGAATCAGTTACACCTACTTCACGCAATATTTTTAATTTATTTGGAGTATTATCACAAGCTATTCTTGAAGATTCAAATGCTGCTTTAAATAATTCTTCAAAAGAAGTAAAATTATTTATTTTTGCTTCAAGAGATTCTGTTGTTTCTCTAATAACAGTTAATATTGTTCCTTCTATTGGTTTTAAAACTGAACCATATGCTTTTTCAGTTGCTTTTTTAAAGCCTTCAAGAAAACCTAAAATATCTACTTCTTCTTTTTCAGAAAAAGCTAAAGCGAAACCTTTAAAAATTTGACTTAAAATAACACCTGAATTACCTCTAGCTCCTAATAGCATATTTTTAGCAACAAAATTAGCAACTTCGCCTAGATTATCACTTGAATAATTTTCAAGAGCCTTCGCCGCCATCTCAACTGTTGATGACATATTAGTACCTGTGTCACCATCAGGAACTGGGAAAACATTAAGAGCATCAATTCTATTTTTGTTATTTATCAAATTATTCGCTCCGGAAGTAATTAATTCTGAATAAATTTTTCCATCAATTTTCTTTTTAATCATTAGCAATTCCTCCTATAAAAATATTTACCTCTCCTATTTTTTGAGATGCTTTTTTTAGTTTAAATTTTGTCAAAGATACAATTCCTTCAATAATTGATTTAGCATTTGAATTTTTTAAAATTTTAATGTTCGCTCTAAAATTTCACTTATTTTTTTCATCTTGCAAAATAGATATCTCATATTTATTATCATCATCAATGTTAATATCATTTTTTTTAACTATTGAATGAACGCCTGGAGTTAATTCAATAGCTTCTATGAAATTGCTTAATATTTCCTTATCGGTCATCTTTCTCCTAAATATTAAGATTAAAATTAAACTTAATTTTTACAATAAATAATAATGTTTTTATTTTACTATATTTTTGCAAAATTAATTAAAATTAAAAGTATGGCAGAAAAAATAATAGAGGCGATTGTCTTAAGAATAGAAGATTATTATGAAAATGATAATGATTCATTAGTTACTTTTTTAACTAAAAATGGACTAATTAAGGTATATTCAAAAGGAATAAATAAACCTATTTCAAAAAATAGAAATAACTTAATTATAGGTTCATTGGTGGAAATAGAATATTTTGAAGCAAGAATAAAAAATAAAATAAGCAAGCTAAAAAAAGCTAGAATTAAAATCATGCCTAATTTCAATGATATTTCTATATTAAAACTAATAAAAAAATCAGTTATATTTTTAAGTAATTTTTATGAAAAATGTGAAAATGTTTTTAATGCTTATAAAACAATTTTAGAAAAACAAAATGATATTCAGAGTTCATATCTTTTTACTTATTTATTAGCACAAAGCCTAGATTATTTTGGAATAAAACCTATTACAGAATATTGTTACAATTGTAAAACACCTGGTAATTTATGTGATTTTGAATTTTACAAAGGTGGTTTTATATGTGGTGATTGTTCTAATAAAAAAAGATGAACAAAGGAATTAAAAAGTTTTTATTATTTATTTAAAGACCTAAACACTTTTGTTAATGTTGTAACTCCAGAGATAAACAAATTAATTTACAATGAATTGATAATATATTTAAAAGATAACGGCATATACTTAAATTATTAAAAATCTAATATTGTTGAAAAATAAATTTATTAGTCTTTTTTTATTATTGTAAAAAAACTTAAACTTAATAAAAAGCAAAATAAATATATAATTTATATTACATATATTTATATTTTAATAATTATTTAAGGAGAAAAATGAAAATAGGAAATCCTAGTGTAGCAATTAATGCAATTGAAAAATACGAAAATATCATTATTTTTCATCATATTAGACCTGATGGCGATTGTTTAGGTTGTCAAGCTGGCTTAGCTGAACTAATTAGAACAAATTATCCTAATAAAAAAGTTTTTACTGTTGGTGACAATGTACATACATTTGACTGAATGAATTATAAATTTGACCCAATTGAAAAAGTTGATTTTAGAAATTCATTAGGTATTGTTTGTGATGCATCAAGTTCTGACAGAATTGAATGTGCTGAACTATTAATTGAAAAAAAATTCACAGCAACTCTTAGAATTGATCATCATCCAAATGGTAGTGATATTGAATACGATTATTTATGAGTAGATGAACGTTATGTAGCTGCTGCTGAAATGATCGCTGATATAGCAAGAGAAGCAAATTGAGAAATAACAAAAAAAGCTGCTGAACATGTATTTTTAGGTATTGTAACTGACAGTGGAAGATTTTTATATCCTGATACATCAGCTAGAACACATAAATTAGTAGCATATTTATATGAAAAAAGTGGATTTGAACCAACTTGAATTCATAGAGAGTTAAACAAAAGAACACTTAATGATATTAAATTTTCAGGTGAAATTCTTTCAAAATTTGAAAAAAGAGGAAGAGTTTTATATTTTAAAATAACTAATGAAATTATGAAAGAATTTGGTTTTGATAGCTTAAAAGCGGCTTCTTTTGTTAACGAATTAGCAAATATAGACGATAATTCATGTTGAGCTTTCTTTATACAACTAGAAGATGGAAAAGTTAGAGGAAGGTTGAGATCTAATGGACCATTAGTTAATTTAGTTGCTAATAAATATGGCGGTGGAGGCCATGATAATGCTGCTGGTATCACAATTAATTCATGAGATGAAATTAACCAAGTTATAGATGATTTAAATAATGCAATTGTTGAATGAGAGGCGAAATAAAAATGGCTGGAAATATGGTTATTGGTAAATGAGAAGATGCTTTTAATTTAATTGAAAAATACGATAGTATAGTTATTTTTCACCATATTAGACCAGATGGTGACTGTTTAGGTAGTCAATTTGGGTTGAGAGAATTATTAAGAGCAAATTACCCTAATAAAAGAGTTTATGCAATTGGTAATAATAATGGAACTTTAGACTTTATGGGATTTGATTTTGACGAAATACCTAATGATGAAGTTTTAAAGGAATCATTGGGAGTTATTGTCGATGCTAATTTTAAAGAAAGAATTGAATATAGACACGTTTTAGATAAAAATCTTTTTAAAGAAACTTTAAGAATAGATCATCACCCAAATGATGATGATTTAGATAAATGCACAAGATGAGTAGAATCTGCAAGAATAGCAGGTGATGAAATGGTTACTGAATTAGCTTTTCAAGCTAAATGAAAGGTTACACCTAGAGCAGCTGAATTCTTATTTTTAGGAATTGTAACTGATAGTGGGCGTTTTCAATTTTCAGATGTTTCATATAGAACTCATGAATTAGTGTCATTCTTATATAAAAATGGATTAAATGCTGAAAAAGTTTTTGCTGGTTTAAGTGAAACATCATTGGATGATATTAAGTTAACAAAATTGCTTTTTGATAACTTAAAATATCGTGATAAAGTAGCATATACAACTATTTCATTGGAAGAAGCTAAATCAGTAAATAAAAATTCTAACGAAGTTGTAAGAGTTAATACTATTGGTAATTTAAAAGGATACCCATTTTGAGTTCAATTTAATGAAGAAGAAAACGGAAGAATTAGAGTTGAATTTCGTTCAAATGGACCTTGCGTCAGAAATGTAGCTGTTAAATGAGGCGGTGGAGGCCATGAAAGAGCTTCAGGAGCTATCATTGATTCTTTTAATCAAATAGAACAAGTTATAGATGATTGTGCAAAAGAAGTTATTAGATGAGAAAAAGAAGGTAACGAAAACGTAATAAAATAATTTACCACAAAATAGCATATTTTATTGCTATTTTTTTTATTTTTAAAAAAATAGTGGAAATTTTCATAAAAAACTTTTTTTAAATAAAAATAAATAGATACTATTTAAATATTAATTAAAATATTATTAGTATTTATTTATTACAAAGGGGAATTTTATGAACAAAAAATTAGTTTCACTTATGACATTAGGTGCTTCAACTTTACCATTAGTTCTAGCATCAGCATCTTGTAATGTTGAAAAAAGTGGTGAAAATGTTTCAAAAGAACAAGGATTAATTAATCAATTATCACAATTAAGCAAAGAAGAAAAAGCTAAATTAATTGATGCTTTAGACTTAAAAAAAGTTTTAAGTGAAGAAGAAAAAGCTAAATTAGTAGAAAAAGTACATAATCAAGCAGGTCTTTTTGGTGCTGTAGTTTGATACATTAAAAGTGTTGAAAACCACATTAGCAGAAAACAATCATTTGTTTTAGCGAAAGCTGCATTTGATAATTTAATGAAAAAAGGTAATTCACAAAATATTGAATACGGAAAGAACTATAATACTATACAAAAAGTAGAAAACGCAGGAGAAGGAAAAAGCGTTCCTGTTGTGTTTATGGATATTGATGAAACTGTTTTAGCTAATGACTATATAGAAGGATTATCAGTTTACGAAAAAGGATTTTTCCATGAAGGTACAAAAGTAGATTTTGATGTTAAAGGTTTAAGAAGAGAAATTCCAGGTGCTATTGATTTTATTAATTATATTCAATCAAAAGGTGCAGTTGTAATGTTTAACTCAAATATGCCTCAAGGTAAGAAAGTTGTTGAAGGAACAATAGAAAATCTAAAAGCTTTAGGTCTTAAATTTATTGAACCTTGACAATTCTGAATGAGAGGTTCACTACCATATCAACCAACTTCAGAAACAGCTAGTGTTTTAAAAAGTTTAAGAGAAAATGTTAATCGTGACAAAGAATCAGTTTCATCAATAAAATTTGATCAAACCAAATATGCTGCTCAACCATGATTAACTTTTGAAAATTGAGAAAATGCTAAGGCATTAGGAAAAAGTGTATTAAAAAATACAAGAATGGATGCAGTTAGTGAAAATCAAGAAACTGGTTGAAACCTTAAATTAGCTGATAATAAATCTGGTGAAGCTGTTAAATTTAAAGTTATTATGAAAATTGGTGATAACTACAATGACTTTTTTGATAATATAGCTCCAGAAACAAATGATGAAAGAGTAGCTCAATACAAAAACAATCCTGCTTTAAAAGCTTTATTTACAAATATAAATGGAGCAAAAGGACAAAAAGCAACATATGATAAAACAACTAAAAAAGTAACATTTAAAGAATTAGAATGAGATCAATTCTATGTTCAAACACCAGGTAATGCAGAATATGGTGATTGATCTAAAGAATATGGATATGGTGCATTTACAAAAATAGCTAAAGCTCTTGAAGAAATTACAAAAGATTCTAAATGACAAGAAAAACCTACAGAAAAATCAATTGATAAAAGTATAGAAACTGATGAAGCTACTAACAATGGTACAGTAAGTCCTAGTGCTTAAACATTAAATTAATATAATTATAAAGAAGCGTTAACCTCTATAAAAAAGGAGCAATCGCTTTTTTTATTTACTTTAAATAAAAAAATAAAAAGAGGTTACCCTCTTTAAAAAATATGTTTAATTTATTTTTATATTTATATTAAATTATTTGAAATAATACCTGAAATTATCAATAATATTATTCCTATTATAGAAATTAAAACTTCCATTAATACATATTTTTTATTGGAGTCTTTAATTTCTCTTTCATTAACTGCTTTTTTATACTTTTCATTTAAATATGCTAATCTTAATTCAGAAGCTTTTGTTCTTTTTTTTGATTTTTCATTTTGAATTTCATTATTTAAGTCATTTTCCTCTTTATATTTATTTTTCCTAAAAAGACTTAATCCAAAACCCATTTGAAAAATTAGTATTATTATTCCATAAACAAAAAAAGTCATTCCTATAACAAAAGTTGAATCAGCTGCAACTCTTAATGAATCATTATTTTGTCATTTTAAAAAAAATAATATTAAAAATAATGTTAATGATGCGATTATAACAATAGCCATATGTATTCATTTTTTAGGGTAAAATGATCTTAAAAAATATTCTTTCACTTTATTCATATTTAAATTATATTAAATTTTATTATTTTAAAAGTTATAAATAAAAAATAGGCAAATAATACCTATTTTTTCATTGTTAATCTATTTTAATACCAACAGCATTTGTTCATTTTACAATTTGATCTTTTGTACCATAAACAAAATGATCTTCTTCAACTTTAAATTCTTTTGGAATATTAGGATAATTTTGTTCTTTTAAATAATCTAATTCAAAGCTAATGTTTTCAAATTTTTCATTTGCATTAGAAATTTTAGGTATAGCTTTAAATAAATTAATTGTATATGGATGTGTTGGTTTATTATAAACTGCTTGAGTTGTTCCTGATTCAACAATTTTTCCTAAATGCATTATTTCAACTCTATCCGCTATATACTCAATCATGCTTAAATCATGAGCTATAAATACCATTCCTATATTTTTCTTTTGACATAGATCTTTTAATAAGTTAACAACTTGTGCTTGAATTGAAATATCAAGAGAAGCTATAGGTTCATCTGCAACTATAACTTTAGGTTCAGTTATTAAGGCTCTAGCTATAACTATTCTTTGACGTTGACCACCTGAAAATTCATGTGGATAACGATAAGCAAATTGTTTTAATAATCCAACATCTTCAAGAGATTTATAAATTGTAGTTTTATACAATAAATTCTTTATTAAAAATCTTGCAGCTGTATTTTTAATAAAATTAACAAATTTATTTTTAGTTCTATTCACACCTAAAAGTAAATAAATTGTTCTAACATCCTTAAGAAGATATTTAACTTCAAATGTAAATGATTTTAAAGTATTTAATTTTGAATCAATTTTATTTTTATAAATAGAAATGTTTTTCTTTATTTCATTTACAACAACTTGTGCTTTATAAACCTTTGTTCTAGTTTCATTTAATATTTTTGAATCATTAACTTTATTTTTCTCTAATGAATTTAATTCTTTTTGTAATGATTCTAAATCAGATTTAGCGCTTAATAATTTAGTGTTTAAATAGTTAAAGAATGATTTTGATATTTCCATAAACGCTTTATCAGTAAATGACTGCATAGCTTTTAATCTTTTGTAAACTAGGGATTCTTCAAGAATTTCCAAGTCTAATTTTTTCATATCATTTTTTATATTAGAATAATATTTTTTATTTTCTTCTAAATAAACATATTTTGAATTATTAATTTTTTCTTTAGCTTCTTTTAAATCTTTTAGTGAAGCCGCAGGTTTTTGCTTTGTATATAATACTTTATTTGCTTCATTTATTAAATAATAATATTTAATTAATTCGTCATAATGTTTGTTTTTATCATTATCATTCAATTTTAAAAACTTTTGAGGATTATAAGAAAATTTATCTTTTATATAACTTTTTACTACTTTTTTAAAGTCTTTTGAATAATTTAAATTTTCTAAATATTTATTATAAAAATCAACAGCATAATTATCAATATCTTTTATCAATAGTTGAACTTCAGACATAGATAAATATTTAAATTTATTTTTAAGTTTTTTTATTTCTCTTAGTTTTGCTAAATTTAAATGTTGTTTTTTAAAGTTATACAAATAAAATTCTAAATCATATGAATTCATTCTTGTTAATCAACTTATTTTAGCTTCATTTTTATACTCAAAAATAAAATTGTTAAAACTATTCACATTTGCTATTTGATTATCTTTTCTATTATTTAAAAGTTCTTTTATGGCTTTTTTATAGCTTTTTTTGTTTAAATAAGCATTGTATTGTTCATTAGAATATTTTAAAAGTTTTTTAACTTTTTTATATTCGTTTTTTGTTTCTACAAGAGCTTTTTCATCTCAAGTAATTTTATTATCTCTAAAATCTTTTTGTTTTTGATAGTAAAAGTCCATTAATTGTTCTGTATTTGAATACATATTATCAATAATAGTACTTTCCATCTTTTGTTTTTCTTCTAGGTAATTAAAGAAATTAATAAAAATGTCTTCATCATTTTCTTCAAAATTATGTTCATAGTCAGTGAATGTATCACTTCATTTTGGAAAAAAGACTTTAGCGTATTTATTTATTGCTTTTAAATTTTTTATTTTTAAGTTTTTCACTTTTTGAGAAAAAGTATATATATAAGAACTTTTTACATTTTCTCAATCGCTCATTATATCTTTTAATTTTTCATTAATTACACCATTAACAACTAAAGGTTCCTTTAAAATCGAATAAATGGTTTTTTGTCCATTTAAAGCTGCATGTGGATCTTGAAAAATCATTTGAATATTTTTTCTTAAAAATTTATTTCTAGAATTAGATAATCTTTTACCACTTATAACTTTTCCATCTAATGTTACAAAACCATTAAAATTATCATAAAGTCTAAGTAATGAACGACCAACTGTTGTCTTACCTGACCCTGATTCACCAATCAAGCCAACTATTTCTCCTTTTTTAACATCAAAAGAAACACCGTTTACAGCTTTGTTAATAACACCATTGTTTGTAAAATATTTTTTTAATTCTTTTATTTTTAAAATAACTTCTGAATTATTTTTCATTTTTTATCAAAGCCTTTCTGAATACATTAAGTCTGTTTTGTAAATGTTTTGGTAATTCTACTTTAGGAGCATCTGGGTGCAATAATCAAGTTGCAGCACTATGGTGATCATTTATTGGTATTAAAGGAGGTTCTTTTTCAAAATCTAATTCTAAAGCATAATCATTACGTAAAGCAAAAGGGTCACCTATAGGTAAATTTGCCATATCAGGTGGAGTTCCTTTTATGGTATATAAACGTTCATCATTATTTTCTGGAATAGCTGAAATTAAAGCTCATGTATAAGGATGCGCAGGTTCTGTAAAAATATCATTTCTAGTACCTTTTTCAATAATTTTACCTGCATACATAAAATATATATAATCACAAAATTTAGCAACAACACTAATATTGTGACTTATCAAAATAATAGATACATTATATTTTTGTCTTATTTGTTCAAAAAGTGCTAATACGCTTGCTTGAACTGTTGGGTCTAAAGCTGTTGTTGGTTCATCAGCTATAATTAACTTTGGCTTTAATGCCACAACCATTGTAATAACAACACGTTGTTTCATACCACCACTTAATGTATGAGGATATCTATCGAAAACACCTTCTGCATCTCTAATTCCAAATTCATCTAATAATGAAATTAAATATTTTCTCTTTTCAATATATGATTTTTTTGCTCATTCTGCATTTAAATTTAAAGCATCTAATAATTGTTTTCCTATTTTTCTTGTTGGATTTAATGAAGTTAAAGGATCCTGTGGGATATATCCTATATAATGTCCTCTAACTTGTTCTCATATTGCTTCTTTATTATTTATTTTATTTATATCTAAGTTTTCAATGATTAATTCATCAGCAGACATAATAGAACCTGGATTAACATTTATTAATGATTTAGAAGTAACACTTTTACCACTTCCAGATTCACCTACTAATCCTACTATTTGTCCTTTGTCTATATCTAAATCTAAACCACGAACTATTCTTATTAAACCCTTACGCCCATTTTTAAAGTCTACCTTTAAATTTCTAACTTTAAGTAATTTATTATTTTCTAGTTCTTGAGTTTTTATATTTTCTAATAATTTATGCATTGTTATCCTTAGTAAATTTTATCTTTTTAATTTAATAACTTTTGGATCTAAAGCGTCATGTAATCCAAGAGCGACAAATTGTAGACTTAATGAAATAATTAATAATATTGAAGCAGGAAGAATCATAACTCATGGGTTTACACTTGCGGTTGAAATATTTTCAATCATAAATTTACCTAAGTTATATGAATTTGGATCTGAGAAAAATCCTAAGAAAGCTAATGAAGCTATACTAATAATTACTGATGGAATTCTACGAACATAATTTTGAGCAATTTTACCTACAACTGCAGGCAATGCGTGATTAAATATTTGTCTAATAGGTGAAACACCTGTACTTTTAGCAGCTACTATGTATTCTTCATCTTTTACTGTTATAACAAATAAACGTGTTGAAGAAATAGGGTATGTTCAACCTACAAACAATAAACCAGCTATTAATACTGGAGCTGATGTTCCTCAAATAGAAACAAACATTAAAAGTCATATGATTGAAGGTGGAGCTTGAAAAATTTCAATAATTCTACTAAATATAGTATCTATTCATTTTCCTGCATTAAAACCTAATATAGCTCCAATAGAGACACCAACAATTGTTTCAATTGTAGCTACTATTAATGCTATTCATAATGATTCTAACGTTCCGGCTCAAACAGTTGTTCAAATATCTATACCAGCTTCTGTAGTTCCAAAATAAGTTGACAAGTTAGCTTGGTTAACTGCATCAACTGCTAATTTATAAACTCCATCAACGATTTTTTTATTAGCAGGATTAGTAACAAATGAAGTTGAATTATCTGAAAGATTTTGTGACATAAATGAATTTATTTCAGCAGCTTTTCAATAATTATATATATCAACACTATAAACTGGTGATGATACACTACCATCCACTATAAAATATGTTGAGTCTTTTATTAAATAGTTTTTTAAATAACCGTAGAATTTATAATTTTGATCAGTAAAACGATTTATGTTTCTAATAATTTCATTATCAGAACCAGTTATTGTTTTAAAAGGAGAAAAAGAAGGAGGCAATGCTTTTATTGTGTTAATATTTGTGTTTTTAATTGTATAACCTAATTTTTCTCAATTACTATCTACCCTTTGACCAGGTAAATAAGGTGATGTGTATTTTACTAATAAGGCTATAACAATAAGAGTTATAAAAAGTAAACTCGCTATTAAAACAACTGGGTTTGAAAAAAATCTTTTTAATATTTCAATAGCTAATATCTTTGGTTTACCTGCTATTGAATTTGCAGAAATTTCATTTTTTGAATAAGTTAATTTTGAAATAAAATTTTTATTCAAACGATATTTTTTATTAAATTCTTCTGAAGTTAATTTGTATTCCATTACTCTCCTATTCTAGCAAAATTAGTTTTTTGCTCATTTTGTTGTTTTAATAATTCTTTAATCTGTTGTTTTCTTGATTTAGCTGCTCTTATAAATCTTAATAAATCTATTCCTGAATTTGATTCATAAACAATTCTTGGATCTAAAATGGTAAATGAAATATCAACAATAATTTCAGTGAATAATGAAAGAGAAGTAAAGAAGAAAATATTAAACATAACTACATTTATTTCTCCTGCAGGAAAGGCTTGAGCTATTATTGATGATGATCCAGGTATTCCTCAGAATTTTTCAATAACAATACTTCCTGAAAGCAATCCTATATATGAAGGTAAAATTAATGCAATTAACGGAATTGAAATATTTCTTAAAACGTATTTAAAAAATATTTGTCTTGAGTTTAACCCTTTAGTTTTAGCAATTAATATATAGTTACTTGTTAATACAGTAACAGTTTGATTTCTTGTATATAAGGTATAAACAGCTAGCGAACCAAATGTAACAACAATAATAGCAGGTATTAAACTATATAATGATGTTCATATAGTTGCTTTTCCACTACTATAATTTTCTCCTGGCGCTATAAAACGAATTGGAAAACCTGATTGACTAAATAAATTTATTAATAAGGGTGCAATAATAAATGAAGGTATTGCAACAAAAATAAATACAAAAACATTTATGATAGAGTCTCAAATTGTTCCACGTTTATATCCTGCAAAAACTCCTAATGAAATACCTAATACAGAGCTTAAAATAAATGAAGGTAGTGAAACCAATATACTTCATTTTAATGGAGCAAAAAATAAACCAGGTATTGTTTTATAATCATTTTTGATAAAAAATGTTTGTCCAAAATCACCTTTAAAGAAGTTAGAAAAATATGTAACAATTTTTGTAAATACAGGAGTGTTATTATAAATTTCAGCTAATCTTCTAAAATTTTCTTTATCTTGTGGTGTTTTTGCTTGTTCTAATTGAATTGTAAAAGGGTTTTCAATAAAGCTAACGATTAATGTATATGAAAATATTAAAATAATAAATAGAGTGAGAATAGCCAGGGCTATTCTCTTTAATAAATATTTTGACATTTGATTAAAAACTCTATTTTATAATCTATTTAGAATCATCAACGTTAGCATAAGTAATATCTGAGAATCAATTCATATTTGTTCCAAAATATGGTTGATTTATATATGGGTTGGCAAATGAAAGATTTAATGATTTGCTTATTGTTCTTTCTCTATCAATTACAGGTCCTATGAAATTAGAAATTTCATTAGCTAATGCAACTGCTTCATCTGTAGAAATTGATGATACATATTCAACATAAAATTTTGTAAATTCTAAAAATAGTCCTGAATTTTCAACTTCTGTTTCGCTATGAATTAAATTACCATTCTCATATTTATAATGTGAATATTCTTGAGTTAAAGCAGAAATATCTTTTAATGATAATTCCTTAAATTTATCTGCATGTACACCTCCTGCAACTGAAGGTAAATCTTTTACTTTTTCAATCATTTTCTTAGATAATTTTGCTAATTCTGGGAATGATTTTGCTAGATGTTGACCAAATGCTTCATCAGTTCCTGCAAGTATAACTAATGGTTGTAGTGCGCCATTATATAATTGACCGTCTATACCTGAACCTAAACTGTTTAAATCATAACCTCATCCAGCAGCTTGAAATCCTGAAGTTGGTTCTATTAAGTGTTGGATTAAACCTTCTCTTTTTGAGAAATAACTATAATTAGGTTCTAATCTATTTTTTGTATCTAAACTTCTAATTAATTCAGGAATAATATTTAAAAATAGTGACTCGTATGTTACAGGATTTCAATTAGTATATCTTCATGGAATTGTTCATTGAATCTTTTCATTTTCTCCTAAATTATTTTCAGCATAAAATTTATCTAATAATTGAGTAACTTTTTGTTGTAAAACAAGGAAAGCAACTGATTGAATTCTTAATTTATCGTCTTGAACATCTAATATTTTTTCTGCATTTTGTTCAGGGTATACAAATTTATTTTTATCTTCTGTTAATTTTTCATTTAATACTATTCTAGTACCATCAGAATCAACAGCAAATAGTTTTGAAATTTCTTCGTAATTATCTAATAATGTAGGTTTTGTAGTGGTAGATGCATCTTTTGCATTAATAGTACCATCTGGGGCATAACCTGAAATTCAACTTTTATGTTCACCGCTTGAAACAAAGTTAGCAACTTGTTCTCAGTTAATAGCAGCATTAATCATTGTTCTAAATGATAAACCATAACCTGTGTATAATTTTTTTAATGTTTCAACTCCACTTACTGTTCCGTTTAATAATTCCTGACGAGATAAACCATAAACAAGTTTTGAATAATTATCATTGAAATTAAAATCTTCAACTTTATTTTTTGATAGTTGATATGAAAGAGGAGTTAAAACTGGTAATGTTTTATATTTTGTACTATTAGTTATTAAACTTCTAGAATAAAATGCTCCATAATTATTTCTATCTTTTATAATTTCAGTTTTATCTTTATCATTTAAATTATTTGTTGATAAAGATGAAATTTTTCCCGCTTTATATTCATTAAATAAAATATTTTTAAGTTGTTCTTTGTCAATATTATTTTGATATCTACGTATAAGTTCTTTTGGACTCTTTTGACTAACAGCAAAATAATTTTCATTTCTTAAAAACTTTTCTTCTTGTGTGTCAGGATTATAACCAGCAAAATGGTATCTTCCAGAAACTAATGTATTTTTTAATGATAATCCATATCAATATACACCAGCTTGAACTATTTTATTATCTGAACTTAATTTTTTAACTTCTGTTTCAACAGCAACTGCTGCATTTTTAGCATCTTCTGTATTTTGTAATGGGTATAGCTTAAATGATGAAGAATTAGATGCAATGTATTCGCTTGGTGCAGGAATAAAATCTTGTGATGTTGCTAAATGTTCAAAAAGTCCATCAAAATAGCTTTTTTCATCAGATTTTAAAACATCAAATGTAATAGCTTGTTTGCCATTATAGTCAGTTAAAAATTTAGTTTCGTCTGAAAAATTATCTGAATTTACATTAAATAAACCATATAAATATCCATTTGGATAATTTCTTTTTTCAGTAAATGCTATTGCACCTTTGTCTAAAGTAGCATTAGCATTTTTATCTAATAAAGTAATTTGCTCAGAAGTTAAACCTGCATCACTTAAAGATTTAGATCTAACTCCTTTTGTTAAAAATATTGTTCTTAATCATGATATATATCAATCTTTTGGTTTGATGTTAAAATCTGTTAATTCACCAGTATTTGTAACTCATTTAGCACCTTCTCTAACTGTAAATTGTAGTTTTGTAGCTTCTTTTAATTTATCAAAAAAGTAATTTGAGTTAATACTTTTTTGATTTTCTGATTTAAGTTGATACTGAATTTTATTAAATACAGAGAATTTCTTGTTTTCAAATGTAGCTTCTGATTCAGCAGTTGGTTTAACTTCAGCTTCATCATTATCAAATTCAAACACACCATCTTTTGTAGTAACTATTACTTTATCTGCATATTCTAATTTATATCTTCAAACTGATGGTCTTACAATTTTTAAACCGTCTGCATCAATAGCTATTGGACGTAATGTAGTTTCTTGTCTAAAAAGTGAACCAGCTAAATTTTCTTCATAAATTTGTAAAAATGAACCATAAGAAGCTGATTTATCATATAAATAAGCTGATTCTTGTTGGTGTTCAGCAGCAACAACCTCTCTATATATTTGTCTTTTAGCAAAATCTTTATTTATATCAGTATTTTCTATTAAAGAAGAAAAACTTTCTGGTGAAAAAATGTCTTTACTTGATGTTAATTCTGACACTATATTTCTAGTATAATCGTTATTATCTTTTTGAACAGCACAACTAACAGCAACAAAAGCAGAAGCTGAAAGAGACAAACTTGTAAAAGATAATAAAGGTAATCTTAATTTTCTTTTCATTATTTCTCCTTATCTTAATAATGTTTTTTTATATTTTAATATTTTTTTAAATGTATCTATTATTTCTATATGTTATGAATTTTAATTATAAAAAAGACAGAAACTTTTTTGGTTCCTGTCTTTTAATTTTTATTATTTTCACTACTTTTATTTTTTATTGAAAAATAAACTAAATAACACAGGAATTTGATTACGAAATAATCATTAAGGCAATCTTAATGAAGTTCTTAATAATCATATTTTGTGCAAATATAGTTCTTGTATTCATAACGACCTTATTATAAAGGATTTTTTAATATGTAAATAAAAAAACATAAAAAAATTTTTATTTTAAGATTTTTTTATTAAAGATTTATTAAAATTTAGTTATATAAAAAAATAAAAGAGGTGTTATGTCTGATTATAAACCTATAGAAAGCAAAGAAACAATAGAAACCATTATCAACAATAATGTTGAAATTGATGAAAAAAAGAATAATAAATATAGAGATCCTAAAAATCAAATACCAAATCATTTATATAAAGTTATAAAACTAGAGAAAAATATAAAATCATTTAATATTGCATTATCTTTTTCTCTTTTTATAACTTCTATAATTTTACTAGCTTTAGCAATATTAAAAATAACTCCTTTTTCTGTAGAAGAAGAAAGCGGTCCTCTTTATGGATACATAATTGCTTTTAGTGCTTCAGCATTTATATCAATTGCTATAACAATAAAAAATACAATTGAACTAACACAATGAAATAGTACTATAAATAAATACAGAGAAAGTTTGAATAATAATGATAAAACTTCAAGCAACAATTTTCATATTACATATAGAAAGATTGCTTTAAAGGATATAAACCTACTTTGATTATTAATTTTTACAATAACATATGTGGGGCTTGTTGCTTTAATTATTTTTGGATTATATAAGTCAGGAGCATGAACAATAGGAAATGAAAATAGTGTTGTTAAATTAAATATTGATTGAAAAGAGCTATTAGATAATGCTTTTGGTAACACACAATTATTTTGTATACTTTTAGCTTCTAGTTTAGGACTAGCTGTAGTTTTATATATTCTAATAATTTTATTTGATAAAAAAAGATTAGCTGATATAGTGGATTACTTAGGTGATAATTCAAGTGAAATTTACGAAAAGATAGAAACCGCTAAAAAAGAAAGAAATAAAGCTTGAATGAAAGCTTACTTTATAATAGTTTGTTTAACAATTTTACTACCTCTTGCATTAATTTTATATGCAGCTTATAGAGGAATAATTAAAAGAAAGGCAGCAGTATAATACTGCTGTTTTATAATATGATTAAAACATTTTGATATAAAAATATGGAAGTTAGTTACTTCGAACATAATTGTAATTCTAATAAAAATTTAATAATTATTCCTAATTTATTTAAAAGCTATTATGATTATAGACATATAATACAAAATTATATGTTTGATTATAATATTTTTTCATTAAACATAAATTTATTACACTTAAATAAAACTGAAATAAATTTTGCCCAAACTTCCTTTTTAATTGAGTTATTCGAAGAGTTTATAAATATTATAAATATAAATAAAATATCAATTATTGCTCATTCTTTTGGTTCTTCATTAATTTTATATAACTTGAAAAAATTAAACGATAAATTAGACAAAATCATAATATGAGGTCCTATCACAAATTATTTCATGAATATTAATAATGACTTTACAAATTTTTATAAACTAAGCAAAAAGTCTCATTATGAAGATTTATATAATTTTAGCTATATTTATCCACATGTTTTAACAATAAATAGTAAAAATATAAATAAAATGCATGCATATTTAAAAGAAAATAGATTAAAATTAAATACAAAATTTAAAATAAATTTTTTAAAATTTTCAAATGATTCTGAAAATCTATTAATAAAAAATTTAAAAAGTTTTAACAAAAATTTATATTATTTTTACATTTTAGAAGACGATTTTTACCTAGATTATGGTTATAATTTACTTTTTAAAAAATTTGTAAAAAATTGTTATATAAAAGAAATAGATTTTAAAGATCCTTTATACGCAAAATCATGGTTAAAAGACTATGATATTGAGACAAGCAAAATATTATTGGAGAAAAAATGAAATTACTAGTTTTAGCACATGATAATTTTAATGATATGGAACTAACTACAACTATAAGTATTTTAGAAAGAAGCAAATTATTACAAAATGTTACTTATTATAATCCATCAAAGAAAATAATAAAAGGGCAACATAATATTGTAAAACTTAATTGTGTTAATACTTTTAAAATTGAAGAATTTGATGCCATTTTTATTCCAGGAGGTAAAGGAACAAAACTTTTAAGACAAGATTCTGTTGCAATAAAAAATATAAATGATTTTAAAAATTCAAATAAATATATTTTCGCAATATGTGATGCACCTAATGTTTTATTTGAAAATAAGATAATAAATGAAAACATTCCATTTTCATCTTATCCTATTGATTCTATTAAAAATATTTTGTCAAAAAGAAATGATTTTGCTGCAACAGCTTTTAATAAAATAATAACTGGAAAAGGTCCTGCAGCGTCTACTGAATTTGCTCTTTTGATTTTAAAAGTATACTATGATGAAAAAATTTCTGAAAAAATAAGAAAAGAAATTTATGCAATTTAATAAAAAACTTAACTACTGGAGTTAAGTTTTTTGATGTAAAACATATGGTCCCCAAGACAAGACTTGAACTTGCACGGATTTCTCCAATGGATTTTGAGTCCACAGCGTCTACCATTCCACCACTTGGGGTTATACATATATTTTACTTCAATTTATTTAGTTACATAGAATTTTTTTAATACCAATCATTTAATAGGCATAGAAATAATCAAAATAGGACATAATTGTAAACTAATTAAAAGCATTACTATTTGTATAATCATCTGTCTATTATTATCTAATCCAATAATTCTATAAAGTTTTATAATTATGTAAATAAAAATCGGTATATATATAATTAGAATTAATATAGATGATACTATTGATAAGATTAGAATAGCTTTTTTATACTCTTTCAAATTATTATTTTTAAGATAATACTCTTTATTTCTAAGTCTTAATAAATAATACAATATTGATAAAGAACAAAAAATAGCAATAGCAAGTGAAATACTAAAAAAAATTATTTCATATATTGTGAATCCCATAATTAAAGTATATCAAAAAGGAGAAAATATGGCTGTAGGAATTATTGTTGAATATAACCCTTTTCATAATGGACATTTAAGACAATTAAATTGAGTTAAAGAAAAATTTCCAAATGATAAAATTTTTTTAGTTATGTCAGGTAAATTTACTCAAAGAGGAGAAATTAACATTCTACCATATTATAAAAGAGTAATAATAGCAAAAAAATATGGTGTTAGCAAAGTAGCAAAACTTAATTTTGAAGAAACTGTTCAAGCGGCTCATATTTTTGCCAAAAATGCTGTTTTAAAGCTATATAATAAATTTAAAATAGACAAATTAGTTTTTGGTTCAGAGTCTAATAATCCTAATGAAATGTTCAAAATAGCAAATGCTTTAAAAGACAATAGTGAAGAATATTACAAATTAATAAAAAACTTTCAAAAAAAATTAAAAATATCATTTCCAAAAGCTTCTTCTTTAGCACTTAAAGAATTAACAGGTGAATCTATTGAAATGCCAAATGATATATTAGGGTTAGAATATATAAAAACTATAGTTAATAATTCATTGCCTATTAAGGTATTCACCATAGAAAGAAATATTGATTTTCATTCAGAAACAACAAAAGATAATTTTGCATCTGCTTCATTAATTAGAAAAATGTTATTTGAAAGAAAAAATGTTAAAAATTTTACTCCTATAAAAATAGAAAAAATTACAAATAAAAATTATTCTATTTACAAAAATTTTAAAAAAAATATACTAAAAATTCATAAAGAAATTTTGTCAAAAATACCTGTAATATCTGAAGGAATGGAAAATTTATTAATTAAAAAATCAGGCATAAATAACTATGATCTTTTTATAGATGAATGCACTTCTAAAAGATATACAAGTAGTAGGATAAAAAGAGCTGTGGCTTGAATTTCAAATAAAAAAATCTTAAGAAAAATTATAAAAAATAAACTAAAATAGATAATTAAAAATTTTTACTATATTTTCTAAAATATAGTTTTTTATTATTCTTTTTGTGTTAAAATAAATATGCAATATTTAATTGCAGAAGAAGAATTAAATTCTCACCTGATGGTAATAGCCTTGGGTTTCAGCTACAATTAAAAATATCTTTCTGATGTTTTATTGGTAGTATATTTAAAAATTTATCGAGGGAGTTATTATTCAAACTAATAGAAAAATTAAAAAACCACAACAAGAACATATGATTAACGAAAATATACCTTTTCAAAAAGTTTTTGTTATAGGTTCAGATGGTGAAAAAATCGGTGTAAAAAGTACATATGAAGCAATTGAAATGGCAAAAGATGAAAAGAAAGATCTTGTAATCATAGCTGTTGAACCAAAGCCAATTGCCCGTATATTAGATTATGGAAAATTTAAATACGAAAGAAAGAAAAAACAAAAAGCAGCTAAGGAAAAACAAGCGGTTATCCAAAATAGACAAATTAGATTAACACCACTTATTGGTGATCATGACCTACAAACAAAAAGTAGAAAAGCTAAAGAATTTTTACTTGATGGTGATAGATTAAAAGTTAGTCTTAAGTTCCGTGGAAGAGAATTAGCTAGACAAGAATTAGGTTACAATACATTAGACAAATTTTTTAAATTAGTTGAAGATGTTGCTAAAATTAGTAAAGAACCTACTTTAGTTAATAATCGTTTTTTAGATATGTCTTTAGAACCAGATAAAGTGAAAGTTGCAAAATACAAAAAAGAACATAACTTAGTAGATAAAAAAACTACAAACAGTCAAAGTGTAAGTCAAGATGAAGAAGATGATGACTACACAGAAGAAGGAGCAAACAATGCCTAAAATGAAGACTAAAAGTGCTCTTAAAAAACGTATTAAGATCACAGGTACAGGAAAAGTTATGCGTGAACAAGCATATCGTTCACACTTAGCACAAAACAAAACAACAAAACAAAAACGTCAAGCTCGTAAATCAGTTCAAATGCATGCATCTGATGTTAAAAGATTCAAAGCTTTAATGTAATATTTACAGACGTAAAGTATTAAATTAAATAATTAAATTAAAATTTTGAAAGGATTGAAACATGAGAGTAAAAGGTGGAACAGTTACAAGAGCTAGAAGAAAGAAATGAATAAAACTTGCTAAAGGATACTTTGGACACAAGTCAATAGGTTACAAAGTTGCTAAACAAGCAGTTGTTAAATCTTGAACATACGCTTTTAGAGACAGAAAACAAGTTAAAAGAGAATACAGAAAATTATGAATAGCTCGTATAAATGCAGCCGTTAGAGCTGAAGGTGTATCATATTCAAAATTCATTAATGGATTAAAAAGAGCAAATGTTGCAATTAATCGTAAAATGTTATCAGAATTAGCTATTCACCAACCAGAAGTATTTTCACAATTAATAAAAATTGCAAATAACGCAAAATAATAATTTATGAGGCCATAAGCCTCATTTTTATATTAAAAAAGTACGTGTTAAATTAAAAACGTACTTTTTTAATATAAAACTATTCATTTGTAGTAGTAATAGAATTTTGTTCTGAATTTTCAAATATTATTTTTTTATTATCTTTAAATATTTCTATTAAATATTTAGTATTCGGTTCTAAACCTTCATTAATTAATAAATCAATAATTTTTGCATTTGATGAATTAATTGATGTAGTTGCTTGAACAATTATTTTAGGTTCTGATCCTTCTTTTACTAAATTTAATATATAAGCGTTATTATCTAAAATATAATTTTAAACTCAATAGAAAACATTGCTCCAGTACCTCATACAGAAAATCCATCATCCTCTCATGTTAAAATTCTTAAAGCTTTATTTTCGTCAGAAATACTAATTTCATCAGTTTTTTTAGGATTTTCTTCTGAATTATAATTCGTTTCTGTTGTTTGTTTAACTTTATCTATTTCTTTAAATTCAGTTACAGTTGTTGAAGAATTAAATGAATTGTTTTCTAAGTTAATTTTTTGTGTAAATAATTTTAAAGGAAAATATTTTATAGTATATTTAAAAGTTAAAATCTTAGTTGATTCTTCATAAACGGCATCTATATAATTCAAACTATTTTTATTATCTATAGTTGGGTTATTTAATATATCTTTTGTTCTAATATTTTTTTTATGTCAAAATAATTTATTTGACTCATCATTTGAACCTTTTAATGTACCAAAATTACTTATTTCATCAATATATTTTATTCCATTAAGATTAGAAGTTAAAATTGGTATCAATTTTTCTACAGTCATACCTGACGCTAAAACTAATGCATTTTCATAAGTTTTTGTTGTAATTTCATTACCATATTTATCTAATTTTTTATAAGTTTTTGCTTTTTCGTAAGGAGTAATTTCTGAATTTTCATTAACTTCAAATTCTAGTGTGTATATTAAATCAGAAACAATGCTACTTTTTGCATTATATTTATATAACTTAAAAAATAGTTTTAATTTTCCGTTGTTTAATTCATAGCTTAACTTAGAATTTGTTTTGATCTTATTATCTTTTTTAAAAGTAGGACTTTCACTATTTAAAGCTTGATACTCATTATTAAATTCATTTTTAATTCTTGATAATATTTAAATTTTAAACTCGTCATATTCTTTGTCATTTTTACTACATGAAGCAATAAAAAACTAACGGTGTCGCAAGACTAACAAGGCCTAAAAATTTAATTTTTTATGTTATACCTCTCATTTTTGTTGTATTTTTATTATATAACAAATAAATAATTAATTTTTTTAAAGTAAAAATAGTATTAAATTCTAACTATAAAAAAGGCATTTTGGTAAATAACTATTTGTGGTATTTTTTCATTTTAATAAAAAAATGTGAAATTATTATTTATAACTCACATTTAATTTGAAATTATTCTTTTATTTCGATTAGATTCATAATATTTGTTTCTTTATCTAATTCAATTGTGTCTTCATCAAATTCTGAACTTTCATAATTTGAAATAGCAAGAGTTCTACGCATATTTTCTAATTTTATTTTATTATCATTTTCAGTATGCTCATATTCTTCAAAATAATCATTAAATTCTTCTTCAAAATTGCTTATAGTTTTTATTAGATTTTCTTTTATAAATTCTCATTTAATTTTATCAAGTAAATAAGCTTTATAATTTTTACTTCTTATAAACTTATATATATCTTTTTGTTCTAAATATTTTCCAATATTTTCAGAATACTCATAATTATCAATCATTATTACAATTTCTGGTTTTTTATTAACATATAAAACAAAATCAACACTTAATGTTCCTATTGATTCATTTATTTTTAATTTTAAATAAGGTTTATTAACAATTAAAGAATCAATAGTTTCCTTAATCTCATCAAATAAGCTGCTTTCATTTTTTTCTTTATTAAGTATAGTTTTGTTTTTAGAATAAACTTTTTGTTCGCTTTCTGGCAATTCTAAAAATTCTAATCATTTTTTAAATATTTTTAATTCTTCATTTGTTTCTGTATAAATATCACTTGATTTTATAGATTTTACTACAATCATTTTATCTTTAGCTCTACTAATTGCTACATTCAAAGCGTTTTTTCCGCCAGGTCTTCCTACATAAGTTGAATGGATAGATGTTGAACTATCGTAAGCAACAGAAGCTATTACCAAGTCTGCTTCATCACCTTGAATATTTTCTATATTTCTTAAAAGAAGTTTCCCTTCTAAAATTGCTTTTTCAAACTTTGGATAAGCTTTAAAAATTATTGTAGTTAAATAGTCTTGTTGTTTAGCGTTGAAACATAACAAAATAATTTTATTAAATAAATCAAAATTTTTGTTTAATTGATCAATTACAATCGCAGCTTCTGTTTCATTTTTATTGTTTTCTCATAAACCATTTGCCTCGATAACTTCTATAGGCTTAAAATTTATATTATCATTTGGCGAATCAATAACATCTAATGTTTCATTATAAAAATGCTTACTACTAAACGTCATTAAAGAAGCATAATTTGAACGATAATTTTTATCTAGCAAAATATTATAAACAGCTAAACTTTGCGCATAATCTAGCAATGATTCTACATTGCCATAAATGCTTTCATTATCAGATACCCTAATACCAAATCAATTACTTGGTTTCATTTGTTTGTCATCACCTGCTAAAATTTTCTTTTTCGCTAAATAAAGAACTGGTAATCCTTTTTCAATAAAAATTTGACTTGACTCATCTAAAATCGCGTAATCTAATTCTTCTTTTTTTCAAACAGAAAGATCTACATCAGGTGTAACAATAATTATTGGGAACAATATTTTTATCATTTCAGAAAATTTTTTAATAAATTTATATGGAGATAAATTAGCTAATCTAACTGTTGCTGCAAATTCCGTATAAATTTCTTTTTGATCTTCTGTAAAATTATTTATTTTTGAAATTATATTTCTAGAAATGTAACTCTTTAACATTGATTCATCAGTTATAGTTGTGCTTTCATTTTTGATTAATAGCTCTAATATACCTTTAATATAGGTATAATCATCATTTTTAAAAGATTTTATATTAGTTAATATTTTGTTTAAATTACCTTCAAAATTATTTAGTCATTCATAATTTTTATTAATTATTTTTTTAATTTTTTTATTAGTTTTATTAAAAGGCTTATATATAACATTATTCAATTTTAAAACATGTTTTTTCATAGCTTTTTTAGTTAAAAAATTCATATTTTCAAAAAATGTTATATTGCTTTCTAATTTCAAAATACTATTGAATAATTCTTCTGATATAAATTCATTATTTATTACTAAACTTGGTAATAATTTAGTAGCTTTGTTGAATCTAGAATCAATGTAAAAAGAATTTATTTTATTAATGAATTTTAATTCATCATCACTTAATATTTTTTGACCTTTTAAGCTCGGGTTTTCATTATAATTTTCTAAATATGTTAAATATTCTTTTATTGGCTCATAAAAGGCCTTTTTATTCATATTTTTATCATTTAACATAAATAAGCAAAATTGCTTTAATGAATTCATTCTATTTCTTATTACTTCTAAAGCAGCTTTCTTTTGTGAACAAACTAATGCTGTTTTTTCAAAAACTAATATGTTTGTAAGCAAATTTACAATTGTCTGACTTTTCCCTGTTCCAGGTGGGCCTCAAATTATGGTATTTTGATTTAAACTACTTACAATAGCTTTATCTTGACTAAAATTTGTTGGTGTAATTTTAAATATAGAGGTTTTAGGATTAAATATTACTTCATTAACTCTTTCTTTATATTTATTTTTATTAAATTCAACTTTAAAAATTTTCTTTAATTCATCATTTTTAATAATTTCCATCATTCTATTACGAACATATCCGCCAGATGGTTGAAAAAGTCCTAAAACTAAACCTGGATAAAATTCAATTTTATTATTAGTAATTTCTTCAGGTATTAAATTTATAAATGAAGATTTTATATCTAAATTAAAGTCATAAATATTTTCCCAAATAGTGTTCAAATAAGTCATAACTTGCTTGATAGATCAATCACTTATATTGTCATTTAGTTTTAAATCAAATCCTGCATTATTTAATAAAAATAATAATTTTTCGTTTATTTTAATATCACCATTTGATATTAAATGAGGTCTAGCATTTTTAATCTCTAAATATACTTCTTTTAAAAACAAAGGCGCATAAATACTTTTGTTATCAATTGATACCTTAATAAATATAAAACCTAAATGCATAGGCCATATATTAGATTCAGTATTAATTTCATCTGCTTTATTTAAAAATAATTTTCATTTTAATGATTGTTTTTGAAAATTAGATTTAATCTTATCCAAAATGTCAATTTTAGTTGATTCAAAATCCTTGCGTAAATTATTTATTTTATTAGGAGATAAAATGATATCATTGTTTTCACAAATTAATTCTACTTCTTCAGGAGTTAAACTGTTTTTAATATCTTCTGCAATTTTCAACAAATTAACTTCTAATATTGGAATGTTAAAATTTGCGCTATTAAAAACTTTTTCAAAGCTGTTTTCACCAAACTGCCTATAAAAATCAAAAGAATATTTATTATTAACTTTTGTAAATATTGTTGTGTCGCCTGGAGATACATCTAAAAGATTGTCTAAAATACTTTGATATTCTTTTATTTTTTCATTCATTATATCCTCTTATTTTTTATTTAATCTCTCTTTTAATTCTTTATCTAAAACATAAATTCTTTCTTCATATGGTTTTGGATCAAAATGCAAAACATCTTGAGCTAAAACTCATAGGATTACCAAATAATTTACTAATATTTTATGTCTTAACACATAAATATAATTGTAATCGTCATATTCATTAAGAAAAACATCTTCTTGTTCGCTTGTTAAATTAGCACTCTCTATAAAATAAGCAAGATCAAAATTTTTATCACCCATTGTGGCATATTCTCAGTCACAAATAAATAATTTATTTTTTTTATCTTCTAAAATGTTCATTAATCACAAATCATTGTGACTAGGTATATTTTTATCCATTTTTGCCAAAGTTGTTGTTATTTGCTTATAATAGTCATTCAAAACTTGTTTTTTTATGCCTTTTTCTTTTATAATTTGCAAATATTTTTTTACTCTTGAGGCATGATTAGAAGCAGGAAACTTTAACTTAGAATTATGAAGTATTTTTAGTAATTTAGCTATTTTTATTAAATTTTCACTTGATAAATCAGGATGTTTGCCTTCAATAAATTCTCATATACTTTCTTTATCATTATTTTCAATTAATTTAGGTACAAAATCAAATTTATTTAATATTTCATAATTTATTTTATGATTAAATCCTGTTAATTTCTTTTCTTGAATGAATTTATTAGAATCTTTGTAAGAAATATTTGTATGGCCTTCATTAATAATTTGTTTTGACATTTAACCCTCCATAACAATAATAAATATATTTTGAAATAATAACTATAATTATATATTCATATTCTTATTTTTTGGTATATTTAATATATTAAATATAAAAAATAATTAAAGGTGGCTTGAATGGATAAAAATAAAATTAGAAATTTTTCAATAATCGCTCATATTGATCATGGAAAAAGCACTTTAGCAGATAGAATACTTGAATTAACAAATACTGTAAGTGCTCATGATATGGATGATCAATTTTTAGATCAAATGGATCTTGAAAGAGAAAGAGGAATTACAATTAAGTTAAACGCTGTACAAATTAAATATAAAGATTATATTTTTCACTTAATAGATACACCGGGACATGTTGACTTTACATATGAAGTTTCAAGATCACTTGCTGCTACTGAAGGTGCGTTATTATTAGTTGACGCAACTCAAGGAATAGAAGCACAAACTTTAGCTAATGTTTATTTAGCTCTCGAAAATAATCTTACTATAATTCCTATTATTAATAAAATTGATTTACCTAGCGCTGATATTGAAGCAACAAAACATGAAATTGAAACAGTTATAGGGTTACCTACTGAAAATGCTGTATGTATAAGTGCAAAAACTGGTTTAAATTGTGAAGCAGTTTTAAAAGCTATTGAAGAATATATACCTGCCCCTCTAAACGCTGATGATTCAAAACCACTTAAAGCTTTAATTTTTGATTCTTATTTTGATGAATATCGTGGTGTTATAATGCTTATAAGAGTGTTTGATGGTGTTTTAAAAGTTGGTGATAAATTTAAATTTATGTCAAATAATAAAGAATACCATGTAATAGAATTAGGTGTTCGTAATCCAAAAGAAAGTAAAAAAGATAAATTAGAAGCTGGGGAAGTTGGTTATGTAGCTGCTACTATTAGAGATGCTAAAGAAGTTAGTGTAGGTGATACAATAACTCTTGTTGAGAGACCTGCTGAAATTGCATTACCCGGTTATAAGAAAAAACAACCTGTAGTATATACTGGTTTTTATCCAATTGATACTAGAGATTATATGGAATTAAAAGAAAGTTTAGAAAAAATTAGTCTTAGTGATAGTTCAATAACTTGAGAACAAGAAACTTCAAAAGCTTTAGGTTTTGGTTTTAGAGTTGGTTTCTTAGGTATGTTACATATGGAAATTTTACAAGAAAGACTTAATAGAGAATATAAGGTTGGAATTATTGCAACAAGCCCTAGCGTTGAATATCACGTATATAAAACCAACGGTTCAGTTGAAAATATAAGCAATCCAGCACTATTACCTGATAGGAATTACATTGATAGAATTGAAGAACCTTACATTTCTGCCTCAATTATGTTACCAAATGAATATATTGGAAATATAATGGATTTATGTCAAAATAAAAGAGGTATCTATATTTCTTTAGATTATATTGATGATAAGAGAAGCAGATTGATTTACGAAATGCCCCTAGGTGAAATTGTTTTTGACTTTTTTGATAGATTAAAAAGTTTATCTAAAGGTTATGCTTCATTTGAATATGAATTAATAGGGTATAAAGAAACTGATTTAGTAAAAGTTGATATATTATTAAATGGCGATAAAATAGATGCTTTTTCAATTATTACTCATAGAGATTCTGCATATGAAAAAGCTAGAGATTTGACAAAAAGATTAAAAGAAGCTATTCCAAGACAAAATTTTGAAGTTCCTGTTCAGGCAACAATAGGCGGAAAAGTAATAGCTAGAGAAACTATAAAAGCTTATAGAAAAGATGTTACTGCAAAATTACATGCTTCAGATTTATCTAGATATAAAAAATTATTAGATAAACAAAAAGCTGGTAAAAAGAAAATGAAAATGTTAGGTACAGTAGAAGTGCCGCAAGAAGCTTTTTTATCTATTTTAAAAACAAATATTGATAACGGAAAGAAAAACTAGATTATGATTAAAAATAGTGAAATAAATTTAGAAAAAGAAAAAAAATGGTTTAAAGCGCTTGTTATAACTACTTTTACTTCTTATGCAATTGTCTTTGCTTTATTGTTTTCTACTTTAATATCTTATATAATTATTCATGTAGTAAATAAAAATACTAAAAATATAGTTCCTAGTATTTTAGGTTTAATAACAACATTATTATTTATTGGTTATATAATAATTAGTTTATTATTTTTTCCAAAAATATTTGCTAATAAATGCTCAAATTATCTTTTAAATCAGTTATTTTCTACAAAAAAGAAATTTTATTTATTTTTTTTAAAAAATCTTTATCCTACAAATCACAAAGAAGTAATAAAAGCTTACATTGATTATAGATACGAAAATAACGAAAATCAATAGTTAATAAAGTAACAGAAAAGTTACTTTATTTTTTAATATAAAAAATCTTGCTTTATATTTCATAAGCAAGATTTTTTTGTATTAAGATTATTTATTTTTATTATTTTTGTTAATTGTTTCTAAAACAATAGGATCTATAACTAAGTCATATTGTATTAATTCTTCTTCTTTTTCTTCTTTTGAGGTTGATAAAAATTGGGTAAAAATTACATAAATAAGCATTAATAATCCACCTGAAATAATATATGTATCTGCAAAATTAAAAATACCTAAATCTCTGCCTACTCATTTTTCAAAAAATGGACTATAAATAATATCTATTACACCATTGTTTGGATAATCTATCATTCTATCAATAAAATTTCCTAAATCTCCTGCTGCTATTGTTGCAAAAGCTAATAATGGGATAGTCTTATTTATAAATAAAGGCGTTAAAAATAAGAATATTAATAAAACAATACTTAATATATGAAGAAATACTCAACCAACTGAATTAATATTTTTTATTATTGTAATTCCTCTATGTAGAGTGTATGAAAAACCTATAAAAGTATAATCATATTTAGTGTTTTCTGGAACTATTGAAGAAATTGTATGCTTTGTTACTTGATCAACAATAAGTAAAATTATAAAAGTAGAAATAAATGTTAAATAATTAAATAATATTTTCTTTCAATTTTCTTTAATGTGTTTCTTTTTATTTGCAAAATAATTTTTAATTTTTATTATCATATAAAACCAACTATTTATTATTTATAACTTTATAACACATTTGACAAACATCATCTTTTATTTGATTTGGAATATAGTGATTTCAGCATCTTAAACATTTTACTGATTCAAAAGTAGAAACTATATTTTCATTAGAAAATTCAATTAATCCAACCATTAATAATTGTTTTAAGTCAAGTTCTTTTAGAAAATCGCTATTTATTGATAATGTTAATTTAGCTTCATTTGTTCTTTTTATTTTTCCTTCTTTAATTGCATTTTCTAAAAGAATATTAACTTTATCTCTTAAATCAAAAAATTCATTTCATTGCTCTATTATTTGAGAATCAAATTGAATTATTTCTTCAAGTGATTCAAGATGAATGCTTTCTTTTTTATTTTCTTTATTAAAGTGCTTGTATGCATCTTCTGCTGTTGTAGGTAAAATTGGTGCTATAGCTTTTATTAAGAAATCGGTTATTTCATATATATTAGTTTGAACCATTAGTCTATTTATAGATTTTTTTGCTTCAACATACAAAATATCTTTAGAAATATTTAAGTAAAAACTAGAAAGATCAACTACATAATTATTTATTAACTTAACAACATTAATAAATTTATATTCATCATAAGCTTGTAAAACTTGTGATTTAAATTCTTCTAACTTTTCCTTAATATATAAGTGTACACCTGATCTTTTTAATAAAGGATCATAAGTAAAATCTGAAATATTTCCAAGTAAGAATTTCAATGTATTTCTTATTTTTCTATAAACTTCTGTATTTTGATTCATTATTTCATCACCAATAGTAACATCATTTGTATACTCACTATTAGCTACTCATAAACGTAAAATGTCAGAACCTGATTTAGAAATTATTTTTAATGGGTCAATAACATTCCCTTTTGATTTAGACATTTTTTCACCTTTAGCATCAAGAACAAAACCATGACTTACAATTTGTTTATAAGGTGCTTTATTTGTATATGCTACGCTATTTATTAATGAAGAATTAAATCAACCACGATATTGGTCACTTCCTTCTAAATATAAATCATAAGGAACAGAAGCATTTTCCATAATATCTACAGCTATTGATGTTGATCCTGAATCAAATCAAACATCCATAATATACATTTCTTTAGTATACCCTAAGTTTTTATATTCTTCAGGTAATAATTCATCAGCCGATAATTCTCATCAAATATCAGTCCCTTTTTCTTCAACTAAAGATATAACATGATCAAATATGTCCTCTTTTATAACTGGTTTATTATCTTTGTCATAAAAAACAATAATTGGAACACCTCAAGTTCTTTGACGACTTATTGTTCAATCATTTCTATCAGCTATCATATTTATCAAACGTTTTTTAGCTCATTCTGGATAAGTTTTTATTTTATCAAGTTCATTTAATAAATTAGGTTTAATTTTGTCTATAGAAACAAATCATTGTGGAGTTCCTCTAAATAAAATTGGTTTATGAGTTCTTCAATCATGTGGATATGAGTGCTTAATTGAACTTTTAGATAATAAAGCTTTTTTATCTTCTAATTCTACAAAAATTAAATCATTTGCTTTTTCATAAAATTGTCCTTCATAAGTTTTACCATATTCATTAATAACACCATCATCTTTAACATGCATTATCATTTCAAGGCTATTTTTATTTCCAATTAAAAAGTCATCTTCTCCAAATAAAGGAGCGATATGAACTAATCCAGAACCTGATTCTAGTGTTACGTGATGCCCAATAACAACTGGACACTCAAGGTTATTAAGAACACCTAAATATTTAATTCCAACAAGTTCATTAGCTTTGAAAGTATTTGTTATTTTAATTTCATTAATATTTCATTTAAATTCACTAATTATTTTTTCAACTAGATCTTTTGCAACAATATAACCTACATTATCTTTTTCGATACGTGCATATTCAAATTGCTCTCCAATCGCTATACCTGAATTAGCTAACAATGTTCAAGGTGTTGTAGTTCATATTACTAATTTATCATTTAATTTAATGCTTTTATTAATTAAATTATCAACAATATTAAAGGCTACGTATATTGAAGGACTTATAACGTCTTTATACTCAACTTCAGCTTCTGCTAATGCTGTTTGACTTGAAGGTGATCAATAAACTGGTTTTAAGCCTTTATAAACTAAACCCGACATAATCATTTTTTTGAATAATCTTAATTGATCTGCTTCAAATTTAGGATCTAAAGTTAAATAAATCTTTTCAAAATCTGTTAGCATTTGCAATTGTTCAAATTGTTTCTTTTGATGATCAACTTGACTTAAAGCATATTCATGAGCTTTTTTTCTTAACTCAACTGCACTAATATTCTTATGATTAGTTTTCATTTCAGTTAACATTTTATGTTCAATCGGTAATCCATGAGTATCTCAACCTGGGACATAAGGAGTATAAAAACCTCTTAATGATTTATAACGAATAATTATATCTTTTAATATTTTGTTTAAAGCATGTCCTATGTGAATACTACCATTTGCATATGGTGGGCCGTCATGTAATATAAAAGCTTCATTATTTTTATTCTTTTCTAATACTTTTTTATAAAGGTTTATTTTTAATCATTCTTCTCTAAAAAGTGGTTCCTTTACAGTTAAATTAGCTCTCATTTCAAAATCAGTCTTAGGCATATTTAACGTTTTCTTTAATTCATCAGCATTCATATACTCTCCTTTTATAAAGTTAAATTTATATAATAATATTTTATTAAATATTATTAAAAATTAATGCATTTTATTTTTGTTTTATTTCTTTTAAATTCAATAATAAAAATTCAAAAGAAATAAAACAAAAAAATAAAAAAACTTCGTAATCGAAGTCTATATATGGTGGCCCCAGCCGGGATCGAACCAGCGACACACGGAGCTTCAATCCGTTGCTCTACCAGCTGAGCTATGGGGCCTTATGGCGGTCCAGACGGGAATTGAACCCGCGATCTTCTCCGTGACAGGGAGACGTATTAAACCACTTTACCACTGGACCATATTGGTGGCGGAGACTGGACTCGAACCAGTGATCCCAAGGTTATGAGCCTTGTGAGATGCCAACTTCTCCACTCCGCGATGTGAAGTTTTTTAGGTGTTCTTTCGAACAAATGGCGGGTGATGAGGGATTCGAACCCCCGCGGGCCGTGAAGCCCCTGCTAGTTTTCAAGACTAGTCCCTTCAGCCAGACTTGGGTAATCACCCGTGGTGGACCTAACTGGATTCGAACCAGTAGCCAACCGGTTATGAGCCGGTTGCTCTAACCGTTGAGCTATAGGTCCTTCAGTTAGAATGTATTCCATATAAAATTGGTAGCGTCGAAGAGAGTCGAACTCTTGACCTTTCGGGTATGAACCGAATGCTCTAACCAACTGAGCTACAACGCCATAAAATGGTGGAGGATATGGGATTCGAACCCACCACCCCTTGCGTGCAAGGCAAGTGCTCTAGCCAAATGAGCTAATCCCCCGTGGTGAAGAAGACAGGATTTGAACCTGCGACCACTACGTCCCAAACGTAGCGCTCTGCCAAGCTGAGCTACTTCTCCTGGTTTTGCTTACATAAAAGCATATTTATTATACAATAAAAAAATATTTTATTTAAAAAAAAATAAAAAAAGTATCTAAAAAATTTATAGATGCTTTTTTTAGAATATTATTATTTAAAAATTTATTTATTTTTAAAATTTAAAATATAACGTTTTTTTATAAAATATTTAAAAAACATATTTTTAGAATTTTGATATATAAGATTTTCATATATCATTGTTTATTGATTCAGATTTAATTAAGTCAAAATCAATAAATAATAACGCATGCTTAAATGATATTTTAAATTCATTATTTTTCTTAAATAAGCTAAAAAATAATGGAATAAAAGGTATAAATCAAATTAATCTTTTTAATTTTAATGAATTTTCTAAATTAATTTTTATAAATAATGGCAGTTTTTCTTTGTTTATTTTTTCATCATTTTTATAATTAAGTTCATTATATTTGAAATCATAATTCTTTACAAATTTTAAATAATTATTGTGTAAATTAATTTGCAATATAAGATAAGTTATTACTAATAAAATACCAAATGAACTAATTATTAGAAAAAATTGGAGAGTTAATTCAGACACATTACCATACATTTTTTTTAAACCAAAAACTAAATATATTATTGATGAAGTTAATGATAGAATTGATAAAAAAGTAAATCACAATCAAGAAAATTTAATAATTTTTTTAAAAGAATAATTAATCTTTTTACTTGAAGATTGTAAATTATTTTTAATTCTATAAGGAAAAATTATTAAATCAAGTATTTTTATAAAATTATTAAAACCTAAAATAAGATAGATAAGCGAAATAAAAATAAGTGGGTTGATTATTAAGTTTAGTGCTCAAATTATAAACGTTCAAATTTCAATAGAAAATATCATATTATCCTAAATTATCCTTTTTTTTAATTTATTTGGAAAAGTTTTAATAAATCAGTCTTGGCTTTTAAAATAAACTTTTATTAAACTTCATATAGCCAATTGATCATTAGAATATTTAAATATTTTATCAATAGTTTTTTCTTCATTTGTTGTTATATTTCTAAAAACTAAATTTTTACCACCAACACCACGATTACTATATCTACAAATCAAATTTGATTCATATACAACAACTCATTCTGGTAATTTAATTTTTGATACATTTAGAATTACTTTTTTAATTTTTAAATACTTATTTTCATTTAATGATAAATTTACATTAAGTGTCGCTAATGAAACAATAGCTGGTAGCACTTGTGAAATAGTTGCAAACTTCATTTTTTTTCTTTCTATACTTTTTATAAATAATTATTGCAATTTTATTTTATCAAAAACTTAAATAATTTAAAAAAATAAAAAAAGCCCACTTGGGCGTGTTCTCTGAAAACTGAATAGTAATGATATACCTATGTTTCATTGAAATGTCTTATAATGACACATCAATACTTTTAAACCTATCAATTTATTAGTACTGGTCAGCTCAACACATTACTGTGCTTACACATCCAGCCTATCAACCTCATAGTCTATAAGGAATTTCAAGGGAATACTTATCTCTGAGGAGGCTTCCCACTTAGATGCTTTCAGCGGTTATCCTTTCCGTACTTAGCTACCCAGCTATGCTCCTGGCGGAACAACTGGAACACCAGCGGTACGTCCACTCCGGTCCTCTCGTACTAAGAGCGGCTCTCATCAATATTCCAACGCCCACATCAGATAGGGACCAAACTGTCTCACGACGTTTTGAACCCAGCTCGCGTACCGCTTTAATTGGCGAACAGCCAAACCCTTGGAACCGACTCCAGCTCCAGGATGCGATGAGCCGACATCGAGGTGCCAAACCTTGCCGTCGATGTGATCTCTTGGGCAAGATAAGCCTGTTATCCCCAGGGTAACTTTTATCCGTTGAGCGACTGCCATTCCACAATGTACAGCCGGATCACTAAGTCCTGCTTTCGCACCTGCTCGACTTGTAAGTCTCACAGTCAAGCACACTTCTACCTTTGCGCTCTGCATACGGTTTCTGACCGTATTGAGTGTACCTTTGAACGCCTCCGTTACTCTTTAGGAGGCGACCGCCCCAGTCAAACTACCCTCCACGCACTGTCCCCCCACCTGATTATGATGGCAGGTTAGAAACTCAACATAACAAGGGTGGTATTTCAAGGATGACTCCTCTAGAACTGGCGTCCTAGTCTCATAGTCTCCCACCTATCCTACACATGTTAGGCCAAATTTCAATACGAAGATGTAGTAAAGCTCCATGGGGTCTTTTCGTCTTGATGCGGGTACCCAGCGTTTTCACTGGGACCATAATTTCACCGAGTCTAGTGTTGAGACAGTTGAGAGATCATTGCGCCTTTCGTGCAGGTCAGTATTTAGCCGACAAGGAATTTCGCTACCTTAGGACCGTTATAGTTACGGCCGCCGTTCACCCGGGCTTCATTTCAACGCTTCGCATAAGCTAACGCATCCACTTAACCTTCGGGCACTGGGCAGGCTTCACCCCCTATACATCACCTTGCGGTTTAGCAGAGAGCTGTGTTTTTGATAAACAGTTGCCCCTCATAATTTACTGTGACCCATATTGCTATGGGTGCCCCTTCTTGCGAACTTACGGGGTCATTTTGCAGAGTTCCTTAACACTAGTTTTCTCGCTCGCCTTAGAATACTCATCTTGGGGACGTGTGTCCGTTCTCGGTACAGGTTTCCATAAATTTAAAGTTTAGAAGCTTTTCTTGGAAGCATGAAATCATCTAATTCAGCTTACGCCTATGCATCACCCCTCCCAGTTATAGATTGCGGATTTGCCTACAATCACCAGTAGAAGTTTACCCCTAAATCCAATAATAGGTAAGACTATCCTTCTCCGTCACTCCATCACATTTATAGAAAGTACAGGAATATTAACCTGTTGTCCATCGACTACGCTTTTCAGCCTCGCCTTAGGCCCTGACTAACCCTGGGTGGACGAACCTTGCCCAGGAAACCTTCCCCAATAGGCGTCGTAGATTCTCACTACGAATCGTTACTCATACCGGCATTCTCACTTCTTAGCGCTCCACCAGTCCTCACGGTCTGACTTCGTTGCCCTAAGAACGCTCCTCTAACGTACTTTCGTACCCGTGGCTTCGGTATAGTGTTTAACTCCCGTTAAATTATTGGCGCAAGACCTCTTGACTAGTGAGCTATTACGCACTCTTTAAAAGATGGCTGCTTCTGAGCCAACTTCCTAGTTGTTTATGAAATCTCACAACCTTTCTGACTTAACACTATTTTGGGACCTTAGCCGACGATCTGGGTTGTTGCCCTCGCGAGCCGGGACGTTAGCACCCCGGTTCCGACTGCATGATAATACATAATGGTATTCGGAGTTTGATTATATTCAGTACCTCTAGGCGAGGCCATCACATATTCAGTGCTCTACCACCAAAACTTAACATCACACGCTAGCCCTAAAGCTATTTCGAGGAGAACCAGCTATCTCCAAGTTCGATTGGAATTTCTCCGCTATTCACAAGTCATCCGGGCACTTTTCAGCGTACTACGGTTCGGCCCTCCACTTGGGGTTAACCAAGCTTCAGCCTGCTCATGAATAGGTCACATGGTTTCGGGTGTACTTCAACATACTAATTCGCCCTATTAAGACTCGATTTCTCTACGGCTCCGCTTTTTTCCGCTTAACCTCGCATGTTAAAGTAACTCGCCGGTCCATACTGCAAGATGTACGCCATCAGCCATTAATGGCCTCTGACTAATTGTAAGTAAGTGGTTTCAGAATCTATTTCACTCCCCTCTCGGGGTTCTTTTCACCTTTCCCTCACGGTACTAGTTCACTATCGGTGTCTGATTAGTATTTAGCCTTACCGGGTGGTCCCGGCAGATTCAGACAGGGTTTCACGTGCCCCGCCCTACTCAGGATACAGTCAAGAGATTTAATGATTTCGCGTACAGGGGTATCACCTTCTGTGCCGCTTTTTCCCAAAAGCTTCTGCTATCATTAAATTTTGTAACTCTATGTAGACTGTCCTACAACCCCACTAAATGTGGTTTGGGCTCTTTCTCGTTCGCTCGCCGCTACTGAAGAAATCATTATTTATTTTCTTTTCCTCATGCTACTAAGATGTTTCAGTTCACATGGTGTCTCACGTTATTTCCTATGTATTCAGAAATAAGCAACTAGACATTACTCTAGTTAGGTTTCCCCATTCGGAAATCCCCGTTTCAATGCGCATTTCCAGCTCCACGAGGCTTATCGCAGGTAATCACGTCCTTCATCGACTTTCAGACCCAAGGCATCCACCACAAACTCTTACTTATTTAAAAGTATATTTGTATTTTCCTATTGATTGTTACAGATGTGTATTTTAAGACATTTCAATGAATCATATTTAAATGATTACTCGATGAATCAAAACAAATTAACCAAATTAATTTATTTAGATGTCGTTGTAAATATCAAAAAATTTACTATTCAGTTTTCAAAGAACATCTTAACCCTTATTCAATAAGAGTTACTTAATCATTATACATTAAATAAATTTTTAACAAATAAATTTTATATTTTTTTTAAATAATTTTTTGATATTTATATTTAAAGTAATTTTTATGCTTACGAATAACTATAAGCATGTATATATAATAATATATTTATTGATAAAAAGAAATAAAAAAAAAAAAAATAAAATCTTTTAAAATTTTATTTTAATTATTAAAATGATGTTCTTCTATTAATGAATTTAAAATTTCGTCTTCAAAATTAGGTATTTGTGCTAATTCTTTTTCATATTCCAAAGATTTTTCTAAAGTTGGTTTTGTGACTGGTTGCTTTGGAGCAAAAAGTTCGCAAGTTTCGTTTGCTTTTATTATTGATGGTTCGTAAGTACCAATTTTTTTTGCAATTTCTATTGTTTCAATTTTGTCATTTGTAAGCAATGGTCTAAAAATTAATAAATCACTAGCATTTGCTATTGTACTTAAACTTTCTAAAGTTTGACTAGCAACTTGACCTAAATTTTCACCATTACTCAAAGCGAGAATATTTAATTCTTTTGCCTTTCTAGATGCTATTCTATAAAAACTTCTACGCATTAAATTAATTTTATATGATTCATTGGATACAAAAGTTATATAATTCATTAATTTTGAATAATTTGCAATATAAAATATTGAATTACCTTGATATTTATTTAATATAGAAACAATATTTTTCATTTTTTCTATTGTTTTAATATCAGTTTGTGGTGGAGAAACAAATGAAAGATAACTAACATGCATTCCTCTTTTCATTAACTCAAAAGCAGCAACAGGACTATCGATACCGCCAGACATTAAATGTAAAACTCTACCACTTATACCTACTGGTAATCCACCAAGAGCTTGAATTACTTTATCAAAAATATAAGTAGATTTGCCTCTTACTTCAACAAAAATTGTTAAATCTGGATTATGAACATCAACTTTTAAATTTGAATTTTGTAATACGTGAGATCCAATAATATTATTTATTTCATTAGAAGTATTATTAAAAGATTTATTGTTTCTTCTCGCAGAAACCTTAAAAGTTTTATTTTCATTATTTATTAATAATAATGATTTTTGCTTAATAATTTCTATATCATTTTCACATTCAATGATAGGGGAATATGAAATAATTCCAAAAACATATTTTAAATTTTCTAAATTTTCTTCAGAATATGTTAAATACATTCTATCAAATTCAACAATAGGTTTTTCTCCAGTTATTCTCTTAATATTTTTTGCTAGTAAATTTATAAAAGAATCTCTATTTTTGCCTTTTAAAGTTAATTCCCCATATCTTATTAAAATTTTTGAATACATTACAACCTCTTTCTTATTAAATAATTACTGATTATTTCAAATGCATCTTTATATCTTTTTTCTAAAAGCGTTTTAGAAGTTATTATTATTATGTCATCTATTTCATTAGTATCTTTTTTATTTCTTTTAGATATATAATTTATTAATTTTTTTGTCATATCTTTATAAATTAATTTTGTAAATAATTCCTTATACATGAAAAAAATATCTTTTTGAAATTCTTTTATTTTAGAATAATTAAGTAATTCTTCATCAGGTAAATTTATAATTGAACTATACGAAGACACTAATTTTAAAACTCTTTCTTCATTCTCAGATGTTGATTCAAGAATGTCTTTATTTTCTAGTATTTTGTTATATCAAAAATCTAAATTTTTTAAATAATATTTATTATAAGAAATTATTGAATTATTATTATTAAATTCGCTTATCAAATTATTCATTTCATAAATTATATTTAAAATTTTTTCTATAAAAAACTCATAATCTGAATAACTTAGTTTTTCTAAATCTAAGATATTTTTATTTTCTATATTAAATTGAGAAATCAAAGAAAAAAACTCATTGTTTAAACTTTCATACTTTTCATTTTCTAAAAACAATATTGTTAAATTATTTAACTCATTGATAATATTATTTATCTCAAAATTAATTGTTTTTATATTGCTGTTTATATAAAAATTAAATTTTTCTTTTAAAGAAAAAACTAAAAAATAAAAATAATATTTAGAATATAACTTTCTTGTTTTTTCAATACTTTCTTGAAAAGGTCTTTTTAAAAAATTAAATTGTATATTGTTTAATTCTTTTTTTAATTTTGTTCTAATCTCTTCTTCAAGTTTTGAAAATTTTTCTATTTTTTTAGGTATATCAAAATATAATGACCATTCTAGATTTACAACAGCATCAATTTTTTTTGCTAAAGATAAAATTCTTTTTTGATAATTTTCTGACTCCAAAGTAACTATTTCTATATTATCTTTTATTTTTTTGTCTTCTAATTCATAATTAGAGATTGCAATATTATCTAATTCAGTTTTTAAATAGTCATATGAATTAACTAATTTATTTTTGTTAATATTTAAATATGATTGTAATTGTTTAATTATTTTGTCATTTTCTATCATATAATAATCAATAATATTTCAATAATTATTAGTTTCTTTACTTAATAGAATAAACTCATTTATTTTTGCTAATAAATCTTTATTATACTTTTTAATACTTCTATACAAAATTATCGATTCTTTTAAGTTTTTATTTTTTATTGAAGATAATAATTGTTGATATTGAGGGGAAACATTTTTATTTATATTTTTTATATCATTATCAATTATTTTTAATTTATTTGTTATAGCTAAATATTTTTCTTGTTTGAAGTTACTCAAAGTATTAAATCTAATCAAAGTTGATTTCTTATCTATATTAAATTTCTTTATTTTGTTAATTATTAATTCTATATCTTTTTCATATTTAGAAAATATAAGTTTTTTTACTAAAAAATAAGTTGAAAAAGAAACTAAAAAAATAGCTGCAACAATTAAAAATGAAGAAATTATATACAATACTATTTTTTGGTTATCAACTAAATTCATATTTAAAATATTATATATTTTATTAGTTTTTTAAAAAATAAAAAAACCAATAGCAATTGGTGCTAAATTGTAATTTACATCTTTACATGGTAACCAATATAATTTGGTTACCATTTTTATATATTATTTTCAAATATTACTATCGGGTAATCAAAAATACAAGCAGTGGTTCACCACACCTATTTTTAGTGGTTGAAAAAGTACAGCAACGCAGTTTATTATTATTTATTTTTGCTACTTTTTTTAAAAAAGTAGAAATAAAAAAAGAAAAACTTAAGACATTTTCCTTTCTATTTTTTAGTTTTCCAGAATTTATTTCTTGAACCGTTACTTTCTCGTTTTTTATTTTGTCAACTGTAAAGTTTTTCGTTTAATGGTATATTTAGACCAGGCTCTTTTATTTCACAAAGTGCATACATTTCAGAAGCACTTAAGTAACCATGTATTTTTCTTGGAATATTGTTTATTTCTCGTTGAACTTTTAAAATTTCATTATTAGAAATTAAATTAAAATCAGTTTTTTTCTTAAAAAAACGTCTAACATATCCATTAAAATTTTCGTTTGTTCCTCTTTGCTGAGAAGCATAAGGATCTGCCTTATAAATAAAAATTTTTAACTTATATCCAATTATAAAAAGTGAATTAAATTCAAATCCATTATCAGATGTTATTGACTTAACATTTAAATTGTATATTTTTATTAGTTCAAATAATATTAAAGCAATATACCAAGGGTTTTTACTGTCAACTTTTACCAAAATACCATATCTGCTGTATCTTTCGACAAATGATAGAATGTGTGAATGCCCTGCTTTTTGTTTTCCTACAATTAAATCTATTTCCCAATGGCCAAAAGTACTTCTTTCGTTTATTTCTCTTGGTCTTGTTCAAAACGGTCTGACTCATCTAGCACCAACTAATCTTTTATAAGCAGGTCCACCATCCCTTTTTCCGCCTTTTGTGTATTGTTTCCTCAAAATATTTTTTCGCTTTATTACTCATAAATTTGAATTTATCCAGTTATAAACTGTTTTAATGCTTGGTATCTTAAAATTAAAATTATTTTTAATATATAAATGTGTTAGTTCAACGCTAAAAGTTTTTTTGTTATATTTGTTTTTAAACTCTTTAGAGTAGTGTTTATATGAATTCATTTTATTTATAAATTTAAAATGATTTTTTCATTTTTCTCTATTTCTATGCTTTACTTCTGCATATTCAGAGTTATAACCTCAATAATCAGAATTTATTTTTATTTCATTTGAAATAGATTGTCTTGAAATATTTAAAATTTTTGCTATTTCTGAAATAGTTTTTCTTTCAACATTTAAACTAATATCTATAATGCTTCTTATTTTATAATTAATTTTAATATAATTCATTTGCTGTGATCTCAAGTTTTTCTTGGGATTTTTTTATATAAAAAAACACCCTTTTTTAATTTTTGCATAAAAAAGGGTGTCAAGATGTAAATTACAATGTGGCACCAATAGCAATTGGTTTTAATTATTGTGTACGTAAGTCTAAACTCTTGTAACCTTCAACTTTGTGACCTTTATAAAAACCACAATTATAGCATACACGGTGTTGTTGGATTAAGTTTGAACAGTTTTTGCATGCAACAAGGTTTTGAACTGGTAAAGCATCATGAGTACGTCTTTTGTGTTTACGTTGTTTAGATGTTTTACGTTTTGGAACTATAGCCATAACCCCTCCTTAATATTTAATATCGCGATAATATATTTCTAATTATAGAGTAAATTTAATATTTATAAACTATATTTTTAAAAAAGTTTTAATTTAATTATATTTTGTAGAATATTTATTTATAAAAAATAAAAAATTATCCTTCAATAATATTATTGTCAATTAATGATTTTTTAACGCCTTCAAGCGCTTCACTTTCATCTTCACCATTAAATTTAATAGTTATTGAATCATTTTTCTTTATTCCTAAAGTTAAAATATTCATAATTGATTTTAAGTTACCTGATCTTCCTATTTTATTATGTGTTAATAAAATCTCTGATTTATATTTTGATGCTTCTGAAGCAACAAAACTAGCAGGACGCGCATGTAAACCAATTGGATCGATAATTGTTACTGTTAAATCTTTCATTTTTTTCTCCGATCATTTTTTGATTTTAATTAAAAATTAAATACAAGTAGTCTAATTATACCAAAATATAATCAAAATTAAAAAAAGCAGCCGAAGCTATACTTTTTAAATTATTTTCTAATATTTAATTCAACTAATACTTTGTTGTAAAGATCAAGATTTTCTGATTTTAAATGTTGTAATAAAATTCTACGTTTTGTTATTTTAGCTAAAAAACCTCTTTTTGAATGGTTATCTTTTGGATTGTTAGCAAAGTGTGGCTTTAAATCTTCAATTTCAGCTGTTAAAATAGCTATTTGAACAAAAATATTACCTGTATCTTTTTTATCTTTACCATATTTAGCAACAATTTGAGCTTTTTGTTCTTTTGTTATCATTTGTTTCTCCTAAATGTTTTAACCTAGCAAAATTTATTTAAATTAAACCAAGTATAAAATGCATTGTTCTAAATAAACACTAATGCATATTAATAATACACTATTATTAAAATAATAAAAATTCTTTTTTAGCTTTTTCTAAGTCTTTTTCTGTTATTTCTAAGTCTACTAAATCTTTAAAAAATCTTAAAGATTTTAAAAATATTATTCTTGCATTTTTAATTGAATTACCACTAAATTTAAAATCAATAAAAGTTAAAAAATGTTTATATTTATAGTCTATTTTTAAAATTGCATAATAGGTTATGCTATTGATCTCAACATAAACAATATATAGACCAGGTCTTGCTTGTATTATTTTTTCATCAAAATAAATATTTATATTTTCATCATTTTCAATATCGCAAGTAAAGCCAAATTTAAATAAATTTAATGAATTAACTAATTCTATATCACCTAATTCAACACATTCTTTAATAAATGAAGTTGAAATTTTTATATTATTCCCAATCCTAAGTGATTCTAAAATGTAAATATTTTCTTTACCATAAGTTTTAATTAGTAAATCCTTATTTCCACTTCCTTGAAAGCCAAACTTAAAGTCTTCGCCAACTATTATGCTCACTTTTTGTTTATTATCATCATTAATTAATAATCTTAAGAATTCGTCGGGTTTTAATTCTTTTAATTTAGAAAACTCTAAATAAATGGCATTTAAAAAACCCAAGTTTGCAAATGACTGAATTCTATAAAAAAAATCTGTAAAAATAAAATTTTTATGATTTTTATTAATATTTTCAGGATCTTTAAAAAAAACTAATATTATATCTCTATTTAAATTTTTATTAATTTCTTTTGCCTTTTCAAATAAGGAATTATGACCTAAGTGAAATGATTCAAATGAACCTATAATATAAATAGGATTATTAAATTTTGGCTTGTTATAAAGATTATATATATTTAATGACATTATATAAGCTCTAATTCTATTAATTTATGATAAGCACCATCTTCTTCACAAGTTGTAGCTATATCATTAGCAACACTTTTTATTCAATCATTTGCTCTACTCATAGCAACTCCATAAGCACTATCTCTTATCATTTCAAAATCATTTGAACTATCACCAAACGCTATTAAATTTTCATTAATTTTTAAATTTAAATAATCACATAATCAATTTAATGTTTTTGATTTTGTAACACCTTTTGGACACAAAAAGATTCCTTTACTTCATTTTGCTGTTATGTCAACATTAAGGTTATTTTCTTCAATTAGTTGTTTAACTTTTTCAGTAACACGTGTAGTAAAATCATCACTTTCACATCCAATTGTTATTATATGTATATGATTTTTTTCAATTTTTTCAAAATCCATATCAATTATTTTATCTTTATGTGGTGATAAAAATCAAGTATCTGTTAACATTCCAGGGTTTTTGTATGCATATTTATTGTCAGCTACTAAAAAGCTTTTTGTATCTTCATCATTTAAAACAAAATCATATATTTTTTTAAAATCTTCATAACTAATTGTTTTCTCGTAAATTATATTATCGTTCTTTATATCATAACAAAATGATCCATTCGCACCTATAAAATAATCTAATTTAGGTAATTGTTTATATAAAGAGCCTATTGTAACAAATTCTCTAGCAGTAGCAAAAGTTGTTTTTATATTTTTTTCACTTAATTTATCAAACATTTTTATTATACTAGAACTAAATTCCATAGTACCGTTAGGTAAAATAGTGCCATCTATATCAAATGCAGCAAGCTTAATATTATTTTTTAAATCTTCTTTTTTCATAAAACCTCTAATTTTGTAATTTTTTCACCAAAAATTTTTTCAATATTAAAATTATTATTAACTACGTTTATAACACCCCATATCTCGTCAAAATTTCTTAAGGCATATTTGCCGTCTTTTAAATTATGTACTCTCAAAGTTACTCCATTTTTTAATAACTTAAAGTCATTATAATTAGGTTCAAATATTTCTAAATTAATAAACGGTGTAATATCAATTTTAACAAAATTATTGTCTTTTAAAAACCTTTTATTTAATCTACCAATAGCTGTTCTATCTAAAAAGTTTAAATGAGCAAATGTTTTTAAAAAAATACCTAAATCATGTGCCAATGAACGAATATATGTTCCTTTTGAAACTGTTAATTCAATAAAAAGAATTTGATTTTCAAAATCAAAATTAATTAATTTTGCTTTTTTAACTTTTATTTTTTGTTTTTTTAATTCAATTTCTTTGCCTTTTCTTGCTATTTCATAGGCTTTTTTACCGTTTATTTTTTTTGCACTATATATAGGAGGAAATTGATCTTCCTGTGTTAAAAACCAATTTACTATTTTTTCTAAGTCTTTTTCTTCAACTTTATTTGAAGAAAAATTAGTAACTGCACCTTCTGTGTCATAAGTTTCAGTGGATGATCCAAATTTTATACCTGCCACATATGTCTTGTCTTCCTCACTAATATATTGAATCAACTTTGTATCTGAATCTGTTGCTACTAATAAAAGTCCTGTGGCTAAAGGATCTAGGGTTCCAGTGTGACCAATTTTCTTAATATTATTTTTTTTAGAAAAATTATTTATAGTTTTAAATGAAGATTCATTCAAAGGCTTATTAATTAAATAAAACATTTTTTTCTCCTTTATTTATTTTGTAAAATAAATAGCCAATACTTTTTGCACTAGCTATTTACTAATAAAATTAAGCTTCAAATGAATTTATATTTGCAAAAATTTGCTCTTCATTTACGCCTGGGATATCTCAATATTTTGAACTTATTCTTTTTTCTATATTTTTAAAGCGAATTTCTTCTATTTTAGATCAAATAGGTATTCCTATTAAAACAATTGAATAAATAGAAATAAATACTGATAGTATTATATTTATTAATAATCATATATTGTTTGAATAAATAAATGATATATAAATTAAACTTGATAAAACTAGCGCTATTAAGTAAAATAAATAATTTTTCATAGCTTGTTTTACAACAATATTTGAAAGAAAGCGAATGCTTTCATGATTAAACTCTTCTCTTTTTCTTTCTCTAGAAATTTGATCTCTTAATAATCCAAAAATAGTATAAATAATTACTAATGAAATTAAATAATTTATTACAAATGAAATAATTATTGTTGAATCCATTTTTATTCTTGCTATAGTAATTGCAGAAAAAAGTAATAATAAATTAATTAATAATAATGCAAATAAAGTCACTACATAAGTTCATTTAAATCTAATAAAAGTATATATTAATGTTGCTGTAAGAGCAATAGAAATGCCGACAACAACTTTAATCAATTGATACCTTAAATTAAAATTATCTAATATAAAATCATTATATAAATTAACTCCTGAAAATCCATTTTTATTTATTGAGGCAAAAACAGAATAAACAACAATTCCGGAAATTAATAAAACAATAGGAAGTATTATAGAAAATTTAGTTTTATTAACTATATCATGCTTATTATTTTTTTCTAGTCATGCAAATTTTCCAATTTGGCTGTTTCTAATCCCTATAAAAATCATTTTCTTATCGAATACGCCTGTTTGTAAGACTAAAATCGTTATTCATCTTGCTAATAAAAGCATTATAACTAAACTAAAAATTGATGAAAAAGATATCATTATAGAAAAACTTTGCATTTCAGCAGAACCAACAAAAAAGAAAATAATAGATGTTATAAGATTCACAACTATTGTATCAAAAGAAGCAAAAAAAGTTTTAGATGAAGCATTTTTAATAGCTTTAAATATTTGTTCACCTTTAATAATTTCTCTTTTAATTCTATTTAAAAATACTATATTTATAAATAATCCGACAAAGCCACCTATATAAATGCCTAACAATGAAAGTGGAGAGTAAACACCATTTAGAGCAATATACATAACTAAAGTTAAAAATATAAATAATGCGCTAAATATACTATTTATTATGCCTAAAAATCCATACATCAATGTTAAGGCTATTGCTAAAATTGCAAAAATAATAGAACTTGCTAATCAAAAGAAATTAAAATTATAAGTTGGTGATTCTGAGTTAATTATTACTTTTGAATTTTCAGAAATATTCAATTTATAATCAGATCTACTAAAATTTATTGTCCCTGTTATACTTTCTGCTAAAGTTTTTTTAAAACCACCATCTTTAGCTTTTAATATACCACCTGTTATTTGATATGATCCTGATTTATATAAATTATTTTCATTTATTTGTGAAATATCTATCAAATATTGATCTGCTTTAAATTGTTCTGATTTTAATGCATTTAAAGTAGGTTGCGCATTTGTATTATTATTTGATCCCCTGTTAAACATTGGAGTATTATTAACAAAAACAAAATTTGAAGGAATTTCCCCAGCTTGTTTTCATTGTTCAGGTGCTTCTGTTTTTGCTAATTGAACTAATTCATCCAAGTTTAATCACATTAAAATAAGTCTTCCATTTTGTGAAACCCATTTTGTTGCTTTTGCAAATTCAATTTCAGCTTCTTGATTAGCTAAATCAACTTGTATCGCATATTTATTAGATAAATAATTAAATCTAGCTTGTGCGCTTCCTTCTTTTATAGGAACTGCGTATCTTTGAATATTGTTATAATCTATTTTTGCACCTTCCACAAATTTACCATCTTGAAAAAGTGGATTCATCAATAGATCTGTAAAAACTAAGGTAGATTTTTTAGTAATGTCATTTTCAAAATATTTTAGATCTTCATCATTTAAATTCTTATTTGAAGAAACATCAATTAAACCGTTATCCTTAGCATTAAAAGTAACATCGTTTCTATTTAAACTTGAAAAACGATATTCTAAGGCTTTTGTTATATCCGATAATTCCTTGCCTTTTACTCTTTCATCTTTGTTGTCTTTTGCAACGATTTGATATTTTATACCTCCATTGTAATCTATGTTTTTATTAACGTTTTTATTTATGAAAAAAATAAAACCAAAAATAATTGAAAACACTGATGCTATTAATGAAAAAATAATAATAATTCATCTTTTTCAATTAGTTGGTTTAAAAATATTTTTAAAAAAGTTTTTAAGTGCATTGCCTATCTTATTTATCATAATATTTAAATTATATATTAAAGAAAAATATTAAATAACATTATTAATTTATTAATAATGACAAAAATTACTATTATTTACTAATAGATTTATCAAATAGTCAATTCCTTTAGATGTTATTCTCCTGCCTCTTGAACTTTTTTCTACTAATTTTAAATAAAGTAAATGAGGTTCTATTTCATTTATAATTCTTTCTTTATTAGTATTTAAAATACCACATATTGCATCAACAGAAACTCACTTTTCGTTGAATGATTCATTTAATAAATTCAAATAATCAATATGCTCTTTGTTTAATCCATCTTTATATAATTCTAAATGTTTAAAAGTCTCTAAAACAGTCTTTTTAGTAATTTTTTTAGAATTATCTTTAAGTGAGAAATCAAATGCTCTTTTTAATAAATGATTGGCAATTCTTGGGGTATATCTTGAATAAGAAGATAATAATTTTAAACTTTCTTCGTCTATTTCCACATTCATTTTTTCTTTATTATTCTTTAAAATTTTTATAATATCTTCTTCTTTATATTTTCCTAAATTACTAATTAAACCAAATCTATCTCTAAATGGTTGGCTTAAAATGTTTATTTTAGTTGTAGCACCAATTAACGTAAAGTGACTTAAATTCATTCTCATGACTTTACTATTGCCTTCAACTCCTAAAATAATATCAACTTTAAAATCTTCCATAGCGTTATATATTAGTTCTTCTACACTTTTATTTATACTATGAATTTCATCTATGAAAATAATATCATTATCATTTATATTAGCAAAAACACTTAAAATGTCTAATTTTTTTTCTAATAATGAGCCTTGCAAATAATGTACTTTGCTTCCAACTTCGTTTGCAATTATATTTGCTAAAGTGGTTTTGCCTGTTCCTGGAGGACCACTAAAGATAATATGATCAAGAGTTTCATTTCTGAACTTTGCTCCGTTAATCATTGTCTTAAGAGTATATATTATTTTTTCTTGCCCAACAAATTCTTCAAAATTATTAGGTCTAAGCAATTGCATTTTCATAATTATAAGTTGATATTATTTTTATAGCTTCTTCAACCATATCTTCTATATTTTCAGAATGTTTTATATTTAATAACGCATTGTCAATTTGTTTAGATTTAAATCCTAAAATTTTTAATGTTTGTTTTACTTCATTTATATTAACATTTTCCTTTATGTTTTTATTTGCTTGATCAGTTCCAATTATTTTTTTTCATTTTTCTTGTAGCTCAGCTATTATTAATTTAGCATTTTTATTGTTCAAATAATTAGCTTCTAATAAACCTTGAAAATCTCCTAACGAAATTATTGATGCCATTTTTTCTCATCCTTTATCTAAAATATTGAATGCAACTTTTGGTCCTATGCCATTTAATTTTATTAAATCAATAAATAATAATCTCTCTTTAAAATCTTTAAAAGCATATGTGACATGTAAATAATCATTTCTTATTTCATATAAGTATAATTTTAATTTTTGATCTTTTTCAACTCTTTCATTTTTAGGTATTATAAGTGAATATCCTACTCCTTGTGATTCAAATATAATATTAGAATTATTTTTGTAAACAATTTCTCCAATTCTGTATAAAATCATTTTTACCTCCAAACTATTATTTGTTTTTTTAAGTTAAATTACCAAAAAATATAATTTTTGAAACTTTTTTATAAAAAGTCTAACTAATTCCATTTTTTGGTAATTTTACTTGATTAACAATAATAAAAAAATGAGTATGAACGAAAATTTTAATATAGATGTTATATGCAATGAATTATACAAATACAACTATAAAATAGATAGTATTGATTTTTTTAATAATAAATTATTTTTAAATGTATCTGATTTTAAAGAAAATCAAGTATGTCAATTTTTAATTGAAGGCAAAAATAAAATTATTAAAAATAAAGAGTATAAGTTAAAAAAAGATTTTTTAAATAAAATGAAGGAAATATTAAAAATTGAATAAAAAAAATTCCATTTAAGGAATCAAAACATGGTGCGCGGGGAGGGACTTGAACCCTCATGCTGTAAAGCACTAGAGCCTAAATCTAGCGTGTCTGCCAATTTCACCACTCGCGCAAACATTTAAAAAATAAAAAAATGGTGCCGTCTATAGGACTCGAACCTACGACCTACTGATTACAAGTCAGTTGCTCTACCAACTGAGCTAAGACGGCATGGTGGAGAATAAGGGGCTTGAACCCATGACCTCCGCCTTGTAAGGGCGATGCTCTCCCAACTGAGCTAATTCTCCAAAAATGGTAGTCTGTACGGGGATCGAACCCGTGTATGCATGGATGAAAACCATGTGTGTTAACCGCTTCACCAACAGACCATATATGGCGCCGATTACAAGGATTGAACTTGTGACCAACTGGTTAACAGCCAGCTGCTCTACCGCTGAGCTAAATCGGCATATAGTAGTATTATATATTATTTTTATAATTAAGAAATAAAAATAATATTTTTTTTATTTATTTTAAATATGGACAAATTGACCAATATAAATATATCAAATATTTTAAAAAAGCAAAATAAAAAAATATTAATATAATTAAAACTATTTTATATTTAATTCTTTAGTTTCAATTCTATCAATATCTTTACCTAATTCAATTTCTACTTTTATTTCTTTTGTTTTATCATTTATTCATAAAATTCTAAAATTTACATCATTTTGCGAAAATCTTGAATTTTTTCTTAAACTATGACTTATTTTTTGGCTTAAAAATTCTTTTAAAGTTAATTCAGCTTCACTTTCTTCAATTCCTAAATCTATTTCTAATCTTTTAAAAATTTCTTTCATTTTAACTGAACCGGAAACATGAAATAGTTCAAGACTTATTTCAAAAAAGTCTTCTCATTCTTCTTGATCAAACTCGTCATATATTTCACCAACCAACTCTTCTAAAATATCTTCCATTGTTATTATTCCAATTACTTCTGAGTTTGATGTTGTTTTAGTAACAAATGCCATTTGCGATTTTTGCAATCTCATTTTTTCTAAAGCAGAACTTAAAGTTTGATTAACTGAAGTATAAGGAACAGGTTTAAAATAATTTATAACTTTTCCTTTTTTTAAGTAAAAAATATCTTTTAAATGTACTATACCAATTAATTTATTATCTTTTAAAACAGGTAACCTACTATAATTAGTTTCTTTAAATATTTCTAATGCATCTAAAACACTAGCGCTTGAATCTATTGTATATACATCTTTTATTCTTATAAAATGTTTATTAACTTTTGTGCTATCTAAATCTAAAGCATTTTGAGCCATTAAACTTTCATTAGCTTCCAAAACTCCTTCATTTTGTGCAACATCAATTAAATTTTTAACATCTTTTTCAGTATTAGTAATAAGAATTTTTTTACCAAATTTACTTATAGGAAAAGTAAATGGTCAAAAAATATAATATAAAGCTTGTAGTAAATAACAAAATGTTTTAGCAGTTTTTTCAGGATGTTTCTTCGCTATTAATTTTGGTAATATTTCACCAAACAAAACAATTATAGGAGTCATAATAGCAGTTGAAATTAAAATTACTAAATGGTTATTTTCGCCAGTTAAAATTCATTTGCTCAATAAATAACTAACAAGCGAAGAAGAAGCGATATTTACAATATTATTACAAATTAAAATAGTACTTAATGTTTGATTGAAAAATTCATATTGTTTTTTTATAATTTTTGCACCAAATTGTTTTTGTTCAACCATAGTTTCTATTTTTCCCTTATTTAAAGACGTATACGCAGTTTCACTGGCACTAAATATTCCACTTAAAATAAGTAACATAAGAAGAACAATAAATAAAATAATTTCTACAATTATTTGTGTATTCATTATTAATCGTCCATCCCTTCTGTAAGGGTTTTATCATATAAATGATATATATCTTCAAACTTTCCGCAATTCATTTTAAATAACAACTTATAAATGCCTGTAGGACCGTTTCTATGCTTAGCCATAATAACGTCTGTAAATTCACCTAAATCACCAAATTGTTCTTTTTCTTTTTGAATTTCTTCTTGTGATTTTTTTTGATAATAGTTTTTTCTAAACAAAAACATAACCATATCAGCATCTTGTTCAATTGTTCCAGATTCCCTTAAATCAGATAAAAGAGGTTTTTTATCCTCACGTTTTTCTACTTCACGTGATAACTGACTTAAAGAAATAATTGGAATTTTTAATTCAAGTGCTAAAGTTTTTAAATTTCTACTTATTGTAGAAACTTCAACTTGTCTATCTCTTGAAGGTTTAGTTGCATCAACTGCTAATAATTGTAAATAATCGATAATAATTAAATCAATAGGTTTTATTTTATGTAACCTGCGACATTTTCATAGTAATGTAGATAAATCAGTTTTAGCAGATTCATCTATAAATAAATCTAATTTATTGATTATAGTTTCTCTAACAGACATAATTTTAAACAATTCTGCTTCGTTTAATTCTCTTGGTTTTTTAAACTTAGCCATATCTATTTCTGAATTTATCCCGTATAATCTTCCCATTAATTGTTTTGCAGGCATTTCCAATGTAAAAAATACAACTCTTTTGCCGCTTAACGCTGCATTATTGGCTATATTTAGGGCAAAAGCTGTTTTTCCCATCGCAGGACGTGCAGCTAAAATAATAAGTTCGCCACCTTGAAAACCTTGTGTTGATTCGTCTATTTCTTTATAACCAGAAGCTACACCTGTAACCCCTTCTTTGCCTAAATTTCTTCTTATTTTTAAATCTTCTATAAACTCATCAGACGCTTGTGAAGAGGTTAAAAAATCTGAATCACTTTTGTTTACTTCAATATTTAATAATAAATTATGTAATTCACTTATTATTTCTTTATCATTTACATTAATGTTTGTATTTAAAGTGTGTTGAATTTTATTAATCTTTTGTGATATCTCTCTTAATTTAGTTAATTTTTCTAATTCTTGTAAATAAAAAGTTATATTAGATGATAATCCAGCATTTAATTCTAGATTTGCTAAATAATCATAATTAATAAAATTTAGTTTTTTTCTAATTGCTAAATTTAACACTTGTTCCCTATTTATTGTTATATTCTTCTCAAAAAGCTCTTTTATTATTTCAAAAAAACTAGCATTTTCAGTTGAAGAAAAATCTTCCTTAGTTAAGTAAGGAATAATTTTTTGAGCATTACTATTTTTTATATAAACAAGGCCTAATATAGATATTTCCATTTCTTTATTAGAAAAATTAACTTTACTATCCATATTTACCTCAAATTATTTAATAGTTACATTAAGTGTGACATTTAATTTTGCAACAATATCTTTATAAATAATAACATCTACAATATGTTCACCTTTTTGAACTAAATGAACTTTTTGAATGGCATATTTATCTAATTTATAACCTTTTTTTTGTAGTTCCTTAACTATATCTTTTGTTGATACAGTTCCGTGTAGAATTAAATTTGAATTATTGTCTACATGAGCTGTTAAATTATAAATTAACTTTTCTTTTTCAATTTTATCCTTTAACTCTAATGCCTCATGTCTATTTTCCATTTCAGTATTAGTTAAATCTTTTAATCTTTTTTCTAAATCTTTTTTGGTTTTCTCATTATATGGAACTGCTAGACCTTTTGCAATTAAAAAATTTGTGCCATAGCCATTAGCTACTTCAATAATTGTATTAGCTTTTCCATCTTTAGAATCTTTTATTAATATTACTTTCATCTTTTGCACTCACAATCGCTTGTATTATATTATCTTTAAAAACATCAAAACTTTCACTTGATGTTGCTGCAGAAGTACTATAGTGACCACCTCCACCAACTTCTTCTGCAATTAATTGAACATTTACGTTTATACCCCTTGCACTCAATTTATAGGTATTTGTATTTTCTAATTTTGCTACAACAAATGCAGCTTTTCTACCACTTATCCTTAAAATTTGTTCAGCTGCAACACTAATAACATCATTAGAAAGAGATATATCTTTTGAAGCTAAGAAATAACCTTCTTTAACTTCATACATATTTTTAAGTAATTCATCAACTTTCTCTTGTGTTTCTTTGTCAATTTTTAATGCTTCACTACTCAATGAAGAATTAGCACCTTTTTCTTCTAATCAACTAGCTGCTTGAAAAGTTCTAGAATTTACATGTTTAGTAAATTGAAGAGTATCTAAATAAATTCCATTTAAAAGCATTTGAGCTGTTTGAATATTTAAATCTACTTTTTGATTAGCAAACATTATAATTTCAGTTACTATTTCACTAGCACTAGAAGTTGATGAATCAATGTATCTATTTAATTTTGGAGAAAAATCAACATTTGTTGATAATCTATGGTGATCAATTATAAAAATATTGTTAGTTCTAGCATTCGAAATACATTCTGGATTATCTGTTCTTCTAAAATCTGCTATATCTAATAAAAATACTAATGTGTTTTCATCAGTTAATTTATTTGCTTGTTGAGGTTTTATAAATAAATCATCTGCATTCGAAAATAGTTGTTTTATAGATTTTTTAGTAGTATCGTCTTGCGTTGTTGAACAAATATATGCTTCTTTTCCATATGTTTTAGCTATAGCAACTATACCTAAAGATGCACCAACAGCATCCAAATCAGCATTTGTATGACCATAACAAATAACTTTTGTTATTTTTGGATCTTTAAGCCTTGATTCAATGCTATGAGTAATTGATTTTATTTTTGTTCTACTTATGTCATGTAGTATTTCACTTGATGATCCATAGTACATAGGCTTGCTTGTATTTGAAACAATTACAACTTGATCTCCACCTCTACTTTGAGCTTGTAATAACGCACTCTTTGCATTCTCCATTTTTTCCCATAATTTCCTATATCCAGTAGCAAATCCTGCAGAAACGGAAATAATTATGTTACTTTGTTTAGATTGCTCCAATGCTTTATGAAGAGGTTTTAAAAAACTAAAGTTTGTTTCTTCCATCTTTTTTAATGATTCTTTATTTGTAAAAACAAAAAATTTTCCATTTGTATATTGCCTATATATTAAATTATATTTTTGCACTAATGAATCGAGAATATTTATAAAAACTTTATTTATTTTATAAATATCTTCTTCAGAAAGAATAGATTGATATAGTTGATAATTATCAAACTCTATTTCACCTATAACACTTAATTCAGCATCATAAATATCTTCAATATTTTTTTGTATAGAAATATCTCTTATTGTTAGGCAATTTTGAATAGTTCAAATATTTGCATCATAGTATATATCATTATTATTAAATTGAATTTTGTTAGTAGTTGGTTTGAAATCAATATTATATTTATTAAAAAAATCAATTAAAGAAGAACCAATTCATTTTTTTCCAAAATGATTGTTAATAAAAGTTGAAACTCATAAAATCTTATAATCATTATCATAAATAATAACACCTAGTGAATTATGACTTATAACTTCATCAACAAAATGATTAAAAGATTTTTTTACAATTGTATTTTTATAAGCATACTTATAAGATATTAATATACCAATTATTCCTAAAATTAAAACACTAAAAGTTATACCAATAATTGTTAATACTCAATACTTTGTTTCCGAAAGAAATACAAATGATAAAATAGACCCTAAAATTAATAAAAAGGTCAATGATGAAAATAATATGTATAAAAAGATTTTTTTATTGAATTTCATAATAGTTAAATTATAATATAAAATATTATATATTTAACTTTAAAAAAGAAGGTCAAATGAATTTTGATGATATTTTTATAACAACAACAGATACTGTTAATGGTATTGGCGGTCCAATAAACGATAATACTTTAAAATGCTTGTATCACCTTAAAAAAAGGGATATTAGTAAAAAAATTATGATTTTAGTAGGTTCAATTGAACAAGCAAAATCATTTAATGAATGAAATGAAGAAGCAACCGAATTTGCTAATAAATATTGACCTGGAGCATATTCTATAATTATAAATAATCAAGGTTTTAGAATGCCTAACCAAAAACGATTAATAAAATTTTTATTAAAAAACGGTCCTATGTATGTTACTAGTGCAAATATTTCAGGTAAAAAGCCAATTGAAATTTCAGAAGCTAAAAAAGTTTTTCCAGCTATTAAAAATATATATAACTTTGGCAAGCCAAATAATAATCCAAGCAAAATTTATAATTTAGATACAAAAGAGTGAATAAGATAATTTATAATTTAATTATTAAAGTAATTTTAATTATAAAGGAGATAAAATGTCAATTCCAACACCTCATATAAGTTGTAAAAAAGGCGAAATAGCTAAAATTGTTTTAATGCCAGGCGATCCTTTAAGAGCTGAATATATGGCTAAAAATTTTTTAGAAAATCCTAAACTTGTTTCTTCTGTTAGAAATATGTATTTTTTTACAGGAACATACAAAGGCAAAGAAGTTACAATTGGAGCTAGCGGTATGGGTGCTGCTTCAATGGGTATCTATGCTTACGAATTATTTAGTTTTTATGATGTTGATACAATTATAAGAGTAGGTTCTACTGGTTCATATATAGAAGAATTAGATGCAAAACAACCAGTTTTAGTTAATAGAGCATATGCAGATGGATTAGGATTTATTGAATTAATGACCGGAGAAAAAGAACATAATTCTTATCCATCTAAAGAAATTTTAGATGAGCTTAGAAAATCTGCTAAAAATATGAATGTTAATTTAGTAGAAGTAGCTTGTCATTCAACAGATGTTTTCTATAGTTTAAGACCATTAGAAGAAACTATAGAAAAAACAAATTGTCAAGTTGTTGATAATGAATGTTTTGCATTATTTGCTACTGCAAAAAGATGCAATAAAAAAGCGGCTGCATTATTAAGTGTTTCTGAAAACTTAATAACAGGTGCAAATATGACAAGCGATGAAAGATTATCAGAGTTTTCAACAATGTTTGAAATTGCTCTTAATTCTATAAAATAGTTGTTTTAGATAAAAAGACAAGTTTATTAAGCTTGTCTTTTTAATATAAAAAATCATTGGATTTTTGTATCCAATGAAAATTAAGTTAAATATTATTTTTCTTCTTTTTTAACTGTTTCTTTTTTAGAAGTTGGTGTTAAAACACGTACTCTTTCTTTTAAATAAGGCATAAGTGCCATGTAACGTGCTCTTTTAATAGCCATAGCTATTTTTCTTTGATCTTTTGCACAAGTACCTGTTGCTAAATGAGGTTTAATTGTTCCTGTACCAGTAATATATTTATTTAAAAAGTCAACATTTTTATAGTCAACATATTGAATATGTAATTCACAAAGTTCGCATCTTTTCTTAAAGTTATTTCTTTTTTTCTTAAAAATCATTTGAAACTCCTTATTTTATTAATCATTGTCAAAGTCAAAACCAAGATCATGTTTTGAACTTTCATTTTCATGTTCGAATTGAAAATTATTTTCATCATATGACATATCTTGATTAAACTTTACATTATTTGAGAAATTATTTGTTTGAGGATTAATATTTTGAACACTTCCTTGTCTTTTTTCAATAACAGAACGAGGTTCTAATAATGAAATATTTTCAACTGTTACATCAGTTGATCTATTTATTTGACCGTTTTCTTTTGAAGAAAACTGAGAAACAGTAAGTTGGCCTTCTATAGAAACTAAAGATCCCTTATTAACATATTGACTCATAAAACTAGCAGTATTTCTTCAAGCTACCAAAGAAATAAAATCTGTTTGTTGATTTTCTCTTGATGTTTGTCTTCTATTCACAGCAATAGTTGCTCTGATATACGGTGTACCACTTTGAGTATAATTTAATTTAATATCATTAGCTATTCTACCAATTAATATAACTTTATTCATATCAATGCCTCCTTTAATTGATTAATTATATAAACTATTCAGCATCAACTTTTTTAGTTGATTCTTTTTTAACTGTTCTAGTTTTAGATGCTTTTTCAATACCTTCAACTAATTTTTTAGTACCTTGTGATTTTACTTGTCTTGCTTCTTTGCTTAATACATTTTTGTGTACTTTTTTAACTTTATTAAACCCTTTTTCTGAATCTAAATTAATTACTAATTGTCTTCAAATAAATTTAGCTATATTACTTCTTCTTGTAAATTCAGCAACTTTGTTTGCTTCACCTTCAACTAAATAAACCATGTATTGTGCTTTTAATGATTTATTGATTGGGTATGCTAAATTAGATAATTCTAATTTTTCTGCTTTCTTAACTGCTGTTTTACCAAATGCTGTTTCAACAATTTGAGTTGCTTGTAAAGCATCTGCAGCTGGGTCAAGAATTAACATAATTTCATATTTGTTCATTTCTTATCTCCTTATGGACTTCAGGACTAAAATAGTCAAGGAGTATTCCCAATAAAAATATCTATATATAAAATACTCACATATATTATATTATAAGAATTGAAAAAAACATATAAAATAAATATTTTTACTAGAAATACTATAAAAAAGTTATTTTAGTAAAAAAATAAAAATAATAGTAATATAAGTAATTTTTTTTGTTTTTCAAATTAAAAAAATAAAAAAAATGAAAAATATGGAAAATATAGCATAAATTTTAAACTTTTTCAAATTTTGCTAATTTATATTTTAATAATAATATAATTTATATAGTCTTTTATTAGACTAATTTTATTTTAATCAAATTTACAAATATATTAAGAAGGATGTCATTATGAAATACAAATATGTTGATGTAAAAAAAATAATGGACAAACCAGAAGATATTATAAGAATATTAGATATCGATGGGAATTTAATTGATAGCAAATTTAAGTCTCCTTTATCAAAAGAAGAATTATTAGATGCTTATAAATGAATGGTATTATCTAGACAACAAGATACATACATGCTTCAATTGCAAAGACAAGGTAGAATGCTTACATTTCCACCTAACTTAGGTGAAGAAGCATTACAAGTTGCAACTGGTATGGCAATGGAAAAAAGAGACTGATTTGTTCCTGCTTTTAGATCAAATGCTGCTATGTTGCGTTTAGGTGTTCCTATGGTCAATTTAATGTTATATTGAAATGGTCAAGAATGAGGAAATAATATTCCAAAAGATGTTAATGTTTTACCTCCAAACATTGTTATTGGTACACAAATTAGTCAATGTGCTGGAATAGCTTTAAGTCAAAAATACTTAAAAACTGGTGGAGTTGCTGTTTCATTTATTGGTAATGGTGGAACAACAGAAGGTGAATTTGCTGAAGGTATTAACTTTGCAGCAGTTCAAGAATGACCAGCTGTATTTTGCGTAAATAACAATCAATGAGCTATAAGCACTCCTAACTCAGAAGAAACAGTAAGTAGTACAATTGCTGCTAAAGCTCATGCCTTTGGTTGCGCAGGAATTAGAGTTGATGGTAATGACTTATTAGCATCATATATTGCAATTAAAGAAGCAATTGAATATGCTAGAAATGAAAGTAAGCCTGTTATTGTTGAATTTTTAACATGAAGACAAGGACCTCATACTACAAGTGATAATCCAAAACTTTACAGAACAGAAGAACAAGAAAAAGAAAATGAAAAATGAGAACCAATGCATATAATTGAAAACTATCTTAAAACTCAAAAAATTCTTACTGATGATTTAAAAGAAACTATTTGAGCAGAAGCATTAGTTCAAGTTAAAAAAACTTATGAAGAATCATTAACAAAAATAGATACAAAATTAGAAGATATTTTTGATTACACATATGCAGAGTTAGATGATGATTTAAAAGAACAAAAAGCAGAAGCTATTAAATATTATGAAAGCTTAAAAGGAGGTAAATAATGTCTGATAAAATTACCGTAAATAATGTGCAAGCTGTTAATAATGCTTTAGATATTGCTATGGAAAAAGATGAAAGAGTTATTTCATATGGGCAAGATGCTGGTGTTGAAGGTGGTGTCTTTAGAGCTACCGAAGGATTGCAAAAAAAATATGGAAAACATAGATCATTTGATGCTCCAATTAGTGAAGCTGCTATAGCTGGTGTAGCAATAGGTGCTGCTATTAGTGGAATGAAACCTGTTGTTGAAATTCAATTCCAAGGTTTTTCATATCCTGCTATGCAACAAATGTTTACACATGCTGCTCGTTGAAGAAATAGATCAAGAGGCCGTTTTTCAGTTCCTATGGTAATGAGAATGCCTATGGGTGGTGGAATTAAAGCTATGGAACACCACTCAGAAGCTTTAGAAGCTATTTATGCTCATGTTCCTGGAGTTAAAGTTGTTATGCCTGCTTTTCCACATGATGTAAAAGGTTTATTATTAGCTGCTATTAATGATCCAGATCCTGTTGTATTTTTAGAAAATAAAAAAATATATAGAGCTGGTAAACAAGAAATTCCTGCTGGGTACTATACAGTTGAAATTGGTAAGGCTAACGTTTTAACACAAGGTGAAGACTTAACAATTGTTACCTATGGTGCACAAGTTTTTGATTGTATTAGTGCAATTAAAAAATACAAAGAAGTTAATCCAAACGTTTCAATTGAATTAATCGATTTAAGAACTATTAAACCTATGGACTTTCCAACAATTATGGAAAGTGTTAAAAAAACTGGAAGATTATTAGTTGTTCATGAAGCCGTTAAATCATTTTCAGTTTCAGCTGAAATTATGGCAAGAGTAAATGAAAAATGTTTTGAATATTTAAGAGCTCCAATGATGCGTGTTACTGGTTATGATGTGACTGTTCCTTTAGCAAAAGGTGAAATGTTATTTAACATAAATGATGAAAAAGTTTTAGCTAAAATTAAAGAAATTATGGACTTTAAATACTAATTTATAGGTACGGAGGACAATTATATGAAAATTAAATCAACACCTATTGCTAGAGCAATGGCAAGTCGTTTAGGTATTGACATTACCCAAGTAAAAGGTTCTGGACTAGACGGTAGAATTTTAGTTGAAGACATAAAAAACTTTAAAAATCAATCATCAAATTCAGTTAAAACTCAAGAAACACAGTCAATTAACCAACCTTCTCAACAAACGCAAGCTCCTGTTAAAAGCTTTGTTTCAGGTGAAGCATATTCTAAACCAGTTACACCATTAAGAAAAGCTATTGCTAAAAATATGACAAACTCATGAGATAATGTTGCATATACAAATTTAGTACATGAAATTGATATGACTAAATTATGAGATATTAGAGCGAAAATTAAGGATTTAGTTCTTGCAAAAGAAAACGTGAAATTAACATTTTTACCATATATTATAAAAGCCGCTTCAATAGCTTTAAAAGAATTTCCACAATTTACTGCCAAATATAATGAAACTAACCAAACATTAGATTTTCCTGGAAATATAAACATAGGTATAGCTGTTGATACTGAATCAGGATTAATGGCCCCAGTTATTCATAACGCAGATCAATTAAGTATTATCGAAACCTCTAAAGAAGTTACAAGATTAGCAGGTGCTGCAAGAAACAGAACATTGAAACCTGTTGACATGAAAGGTGCTGGATTTACAATAACAAATTATGGGTCAGTTGGTTCATTATGAGGAGTTCCTGTTATTAATTATCCAGAATTAGCTATAGCTGGTGTAGGTGCCATTATAGATAAACCTGTTGTTAAAGCAGGACAAGTTGTTCCAGGAAAAGTTATGTATTTAACAGTTGCTGCTGATCACCGTTGAATAGATGGTGCCGAAATCGGTAGATTTGCATCAAGAATAAAAGAATTATTAGAAAATCCAGAAGTATTAGGAGTTTATTAATATGTATAAATTTAAATTTGCTGATATTGGTGAAGGATTACATGAAGGAACTGTTGGAGATATTTTTGTAAAAGTTGGCGATAAAGTTAATGAAGGTGATTCATTATTTAGCGTTGAAACTGATAAAGTAGCTTCAGATATTCCATCACCAGTTACAGGTATTATTAAAGAAATAAAAATGGCTAAAGGTGATGTTATTCATGTTGGCCAAGAAATATTTGTCATTGATGACGGTTCTTCTAATAATGAAACAACAATAGAGTCTAAAAAAGAAGAAATTAAGGAATTAAAACAAACAACATCAACAGGAAAATCTATTTTTTCATTTAAATTTGCTGATATTGGTGAAGGATTACATGAAGGAACTGTTGGAGATATTTTTGTAAAAGTTGGCGATAAAGTTAATGAAGGTGACTCATTATTTAGTGTTGAAACTGATAAAGTAGCTTCAGATATTCCATCACCAGTTACAGGTATTATTAAAGAAATAAAAATGAATAAAGGTGATGTTATTCATGTTGGTCAAGAAATATTTTTAATTGAACATGAGGGAGATGGTCAACAATTAACAACAGAAAATAAACAAGAAAATTCTCCTGTCGAAGAAGAAAAATGTTTAGTTGGTGATGCACCAAATTCAAACGAATTAATTGATTTAAACTTTAATTTTTCTTCTTCTAAGTCAAGTGAAACGAAAGAAAATGTTGTAAAAGAAGAAACAAAAACAAATTCAAACAATTTATTTGAAACTGGAAAAATATTTAGTGGAAAAATTGATGAAGAATTTGATGTTATAATTGTTGGTTCTGGCCCAGGTGGTTATTTAGCTGCTGAAGAAGCCGGTAAATCTGGATTAAAAACACTTATTATTGAAAAAGAATTTTGAGGTGGTGTTTGTTTAAATATTGGATGTATACCAACTAAAGCAATGCTTGAGTCAATCCATGTTTTAGATAAAATAAATCATGCCGAAAAATACGGTATTATAGGTAATTTTGACAAATTAAAAATAGACAAAAATCAAACATGAATTAAAATGCATGAAAGAAAAGCTAAAGTTGTTAGCCAAATTTCTAGTTCTGTAAAAATGTTAATGAAATCATCAAAATGTTCAATTATTGATGGTGAAGCTAAATTTGTTGGTGCACATGAAGTTGAAGTAAACGGAAAAGTTTACAAAGGTAAAAATATTATTTTAGCAACAGGTAGTCATTCAAGAAGATTAATGCAAGTTAAGGGATTTGAAAATGGCTATAAAACTGGAAAATTAATAACTTCAAGAGAAGCTATTAATTATGATAAAAAACTTCCTGAATCTATAGTTATTATAGGAGGTGGTGTTATTGGTGTTGAATTTGCACAAGTATTTGCAACCTCTGGAAGTAAAGTAACTATTTTACAAAGAGAAGATCACTTATTACCTGGAGTTGACAAGGATGTAGTAGCAGAATTAGAAAAATCATTAAAAGCAGAAGGTATTGAAATTATATTCAATGCTTCAAGCACTGGAATTAATGAAAAAGACGAATTAGAATACGAACACAAGGGCGAAACTAAAACTATTTCAGCAAGTGTATACTTATTAGCTGTTGGTCGTGTGCCTGCATCTGAAGGACTTGAAGAAGTTGGTATAAAACTTGGTAAAATGAAAGAAGTTGTTGTAGATGAATATATGAGAACAAATGTTCAAAATGTATATGCTATTGGTGATTTAGTAGGTCAAAACATGCTAGCGCATGTTGCTTATAATCATGCACTTATTGCTGTTGCTAATATTCGCGGCGATCAAAGTGTTAAAAATTACGTTAACAAACCTGTTCCAGGATGTATTTTTACAAGTCCAGAAATTGCTATTGTCGGTTTAACAGAAGAACAAGCAAAAGAAAAAGGATATGATGCATTTTCAACTAAATATTCATTTAGTTATTTAGGAAAATCAATAGCTACAAGCGCAACAACTGGTTTTGCAAAACTTGTTGTTGATAGGGAATATGGTCAAATTTTAGGTGCTCACATTATTGGAGCAAATTCAACTGATTATATTTCAGAAATAGCGCTTGCTATTGAACAAGAAGTTTCAGTTAAAGAATTAACTTATACAATTCATCCTCACCCAACATATGGCGAAATATTATGAGAAGCTGCTCGTTCAGCAGAACTTAAATTAGAATTAGAAAAACATAAAAAATAATTTTTTTAAAACACAGTATTTATAAAAATATTGTGTTTTTTTCTTAAATTTATTATAAAAAACATAAATTTTTGTAAAAAAATGCTATAAATTAATAATATGAGTAAATTAGTTATAGTAGAGTCTCCAAATAAAGTTAATACAATTAAAAAATATTTAGGTGAAAATTATGAAGTTATGGCTTCTGTTGGACATATTGCAAAGTTGAGTACCAAAGGTCCTATGGGATTAGGAATTGATTTAGAAAATTGAGAACCACAATATATTTTAGATAGCGCAAAAAATGATGTTGTTAAAAAATTAAAAAAAGCTGTAAAAGATTCAGAATTTGTTTACATTGCGACTGACCCTGATCGTGAAGGTGAAGCAATAGGTGAACATCTTGTAAAATATCTCAAATGCGAATCAAAGTATGCGCGTATAAAATATAATGAAATAACAAAAGAAGCTATTCTTAACGCTATTAATCATCCAGGTTTGTTAAATATTCCATTAATTGAAGCTCAAAAAGCAAGAAGAATGTTGGATAGAATAATAGGTTTTAGATTGAGTCAACTTATGAAACAAAAAGTTTCTAATTCTCCTACAAATCCAAGTGCTGGTAGAGTTCAATCAATAGCTTTAAAATTAGTTGTTGATAGAGAAAATGAAATTGAAAAATTTATTCCTGTTAAATATCACAAAGCTGAAGCAAAAATAAATGATGATCTTATTGCAAATATATTTAATGATGAACATATTAGCGGTGAAAAAGAATGAGTATACCCAAATGAACTTGAAGAAATAAAAAAAGTTTTAGAAATTAAACCTAAAACACTTATTGTGAATGATATTAAAATTTCACAGAAAAAACTTTCTACGATAACACCTTTAAAACAGGCTGTTTTGTATAAAAAGAGTCCTTTTACTTCTAGTGTCACACAAGCTGCAGCGCAAAAATTATATGAAGGTTTTGGAGACGGTGGTTTAATAAGCTATCCACGTACTGATAGCACAAGACTTAGCCAAGATTTTATAGATAAAGCAAGAAAATATATCTCTGAAAAATTTGGAAAAGATTATATTTTAGATGAAATAAAAGGTTTTTCAGGTGATCAAGATGCTCATGAAGCTATTAGGCCTACAGACGTAAATTTAACACCTGATCAAGCAAAAATAAAATATGATTTAGATAATGCTACATATCAAATTTATAAACTAATTTATGAAACTACATTACAAGCTTTAATAAAATCTCCGATTAGAGAAAGCAAAGTTTACTTTTTAAATAAAAATAATTTAATTTTTAAATTGGGTACAAGTAAAGTAATTTATAACGGATATTATGTGATTAAATCCGAACCTCAAGATTTAAAAGATCCTGATTTTAAATTAAATCAAGAAATTATAGTAGAAGATTTTATAATTTCAGATCATGAAACAAAACCTATTGCAAGATACACTGAAGGTTCACTAATTGAAAAATTAGATGAAATAAAAGTCGGTAGGCCTTCAACTTTCGCCTCAACAGTGAAGATTATTTTAGATAGAGAATATGTAAAAAATATTAATTCTAGTTTGCACCCTACTGATTTTGGGAAAATAGTAATTGATAAATTAGTCAATGGTTTTCCGGATATAATAAATGAAGGTTATACAGCTGAGGTAGAGGCAAACTTAGATTTAATTGCGAATGATGAAATAAGCGTTACACCTTTAATGGATGAATTTTATAAAAAATTCAATACTAATTATGACCAAGCTTCAGAAACTATGGAAAATATAGCAATTGACCCAGAATTAATTGAATATCCTTGCCCAAATTGTGGTGGCCAGTTGTTAATTAGAAAGAACAAACAAGGCACAAGATTTATAGCTTGTAAAAATTTTCCAAATTGTAGACACACAGCAAGTTTAGAAAATGATGAAGAAAATAATAGAAACGCTAAGAAAATTTGAAGAAAAAAATGATCAAAAAAATAATGTTTTTAACATTATTTTTTGGGGGAATGAAAACAAAGTAGGTAGAAATACCTATTTTTTATTTTTTTAAAAGTTTTTATTTTTTGGGAAAATGTTTTTTTAAATTTTTAGTACGAAAAGAGGTTGGAATGCTTTACAAAATTTGAAATAGAGATAAATATTGTTCTAATTTTTATATTTTTTACAAAAAGTACGAGCAAAAACCAACAAATTTAGATGCTAAAAAAATGAATTTTCTTTTTCATAAAAATGTAGTTGAAAAAGAAAAGAAATTAAATACTATGAAATTGTCTTCATTAATTGATGCTATTTCTCAAAACAAAAGTTATATTTGTTCTACCGGGGAACATACAAGATTTATTAATATAGACATTGATTTTAATGGAAAAGAAATATTTTTAACATTATTAAGATACTTTAACCAAGTTTTTAGTAAAGATGATTTAAACAATAAAAATAACAAAGAAATGACCTTTTTAAGATATTTTTATCCTACTTTTTGTTATGAAACAAACTCATCAAACTTACCATATAACGCAAAAATGAGATTAGTTTATGCGTTTAATTCAAATGTTGAAAAAGATTTAGCTGTTAAAATTACTGAAAAATTAATTTTAATTATTCAAAATATTTTTAATTCAAAAGTTGATAGTGCTTCTAAAAATATTAAACAAATCTTTTTTGGAACTTGTAAAAGAGTTTTTGCTAACAAAAATGTAAGAGTTTATGACGCAAATAAACTTTTAGAGATATTAAATTATGTAATTTGATTATTTGATTTTAAAGAAGAATTAAAAAACAACAACTTTACTATTTCATACGAGTTTTCAAATTCAATTTTTTCAAATGATTATGATGAAGCACTTTGAATATATATCGCTTTAAGCAAAATTAATATGGAATTTATGCTTATAACTAAACAAAAGTGGATAGATAAATTTAAAGATACTGTTAATCGACGACCATATTTTAAAGTTAAAAAGAATACAAAAGGCTATAAATTATTAAATGACATTTTTAAACACAAAAAGGATGGTATTTAATGACAAAAATATTATTTGAAGAAAGCAACACAAATTTAGCAGGCGAAATTGGAAAATCAGTTACAGGTGGTTTTCAAACAATTTTAGCAGCTATAACTGTACCAGCAATTTTAATAGCTTCTGCGTTCTTAATTTGAGCTGTAATTATGCTTGTTAAAAGATTTTTAGCAGTTTCAAAAACAAAACCAGATGAATATAAAATGGAAATTAAAAAGCTTTATTGATATATCGCTGGTGTGGTAGTTTTACTATTAGCCATAATTTTCTTAATTACAATGGCTTCTACAAATTGAAGCATACTTGACCCTAAAAAAATAATCCCAAATAATTAATATGCAATGATTACTCGAAAATGTCGGCTGGGGAATATATACAGCTTTATGATATATATTAGTTTTTCTCCCAGCCTGAATATTACATATTATTTACTCTACATTAGAATTTATAGCTTTAAAATTACCAATTTATATTCTTTTTGGCGGATACACGATAGACTTTACAAGCACATTTTTCATTAGGTTTTTCACAATAATGGCAATAAGTTTTGCTTTTATTATTGGAATAATCTTTTATAGATTAATGCAAGCTAAAAAAGATTCTGAAAATCAACTATTATTTAAAGAATCTTTAAAAAGGGGTTTATTATCGCTAATCATTATGATAGGTATTCCTATCTTAATATGGCTTTTAATGGTATTCTTTGTCATAATTTATCAATTTGTTAAATCAGCACTTTTAAATAGTAGCGATACATCTATTACATCATTTTTATTTGATGTTTTAGAACCCAAATGAGAAAATGCTTCGCAAGGTCATCAAGCCTGAATAACCGTAAAAAACACTTATAAAGGCCTAGAATTTGAAGATTGAAGAAACTTACGCTCAAGCTCAATATTATTAGTTATACAGCTTTGTTTATCATTTTTAGCAGTAATTTGAGTTATGTTAAATCTCTTTTTAAGAGTAGTAAAAGCAGTTGCATTTGAATTTGTTTATTTATTATGATTACCGCCTGCTGTGGCACAAGGAACAAATGATGCTGGCGAAACACTTAAAAAGTGATTTGTTAAGTTTATTGAATGTGTTTTAACTACTTTTATTGTTTTAGTTTGTTTATTATTGTTTTTATTTTTAATTGAAACAACATTTAAACAAGTTCCACTCTTAATAACAGATATTTTAGGCAATCCACAATACGAATTATTAAAAGATATAGTTTCATCAATTTTATCTATCGCTATTTTAGTTGGAATGACTTTTGGTGTAGATGCTATGGTTACAAGATTAATGTATTTCTTTAATTTAGACCAATTTGCTGAAAGTCCCGCTAAATTAAAACTTAAATCTAAAAAACAAAAAGAAACAAATAAACAAAATGTTAAAACCAAAAACGCAAAAGATTCAAAAACTATTTCAGGCGAAAAGAATGTTATTAATAAAAATAATCAAATGTTCTCTAAACAAAGAACAAAAAATAACTTAAATAAATCTTCTGCCGAAAATCAAGCTAAAAAAGCTATGCAACCTTGATTTGTTAAATTATTTGACGCCTTGAAAGGATTAAAAAAAGATAATGTTACAAGCAAAACCACTAAAAAGAGCTAGATTTAATATTTTTAAATCAATGGCCTGATATGATTTAATACTTTTCTTTATTTTAGTCATATTAGACTTTGTTATAGTAATTTTTGGATTTCCACAAATTAGTTCTTTATACAAAATAATTATTCCAGTAGCTTTTATTCCTGTTATAATGCTTTTATTTTTAAATGTTAAAAATACTTCATATAAGGTTTATCAAATATTTTGAATATGATTAAAGTTTTTAAGTAGTAAAAAGAAATTTAATCAAAATGAAATTGAAAACTTATTAGTTTTTAAAACAATTGATGATAATGGAGTGTTAAAAACAGAACCAGCAAATAAAACTAAAAAAGAATATTATGCTAAATTATTAAAACTAAATGGAAATTCTATTTTTAAATACGATAATAACATTCAGGAAGATTTATTAACAACACTAGCATCAAATATAGGTAATATAAATGATTCAATTAATATAATTAAAATTAATAATCAAAATGAGTTTAGAGAAAATATATTTTCAATTGATGAAAAATTGAAAAAATTTAAGGATGAAGATAGTCAAAATTATCTTTTAGCTAAACAAAATGATTTATTAAGTTTTAAAAATCAAAAATATCAAGAATATTACATTTTGGTTTATGGTGAAAATGAATTTGCATTAAATGAAAACATTTCAAATGTCAAATTTGCTTTTGAAAGTTCTAATTTTTTAGTATTAGACCAAAATCAAATAGAAACAGTTTTATTTTTTAATAATTTTTATGGTTTAAATTCAACTTATAACGATATTGAGTTAAAAATCTTAAATTATGATTCTAAAATAGTTAAGTTAATTGACTTATTAGACTATAAACAAGTTGAATTTGCTAAAAATCACTTTAAATTAAACGATTATTTATATTCATTACAAGCTATTAAAGAGTTTGATTATGAAGTTGATAATGGTTGAATTAATACTGTTTATGATTCAAATTCTAATGTTATTCTTAATTTAAATAAGCTTTCATTAAAAAATGCGGAGCATTTATTAGAAAGTGCCAATAGAAAATTAGGTGCATTAGCATCTGAAAATTCACATCATTTTTTAAGAGATAAAAAGAAAGCATATGAATATGAAATATTTACAGAAATGACTGAAAATATAGTTAAATATCAAACTAAACCATTAATGGATGTTTCAATTTATTTTTTAAATAAAGGTAATAATGTTAAAGAATTAAATGAATTGGAAAAAATTAATGAAAATAATGCTTTTAAAGAAAAAATTAAATTAAGTAAATTCAATTACGAGCAATTTAAAGTTTGAAATCAAACACAATTACCTTCCACTGATATCTTAAATACTTCAATTCAAGCCTTACCAGAATTAGTGGCTTACGGCTGACCTTGAAATTTAGAAATATTAAATGATAATAATGATTTTATTTTAGCAACTCAATTACAAGATAATTCACCTGTATTTTTTGACTTATTTTATAGAAATGCTTTTAGAAGAAACAATAACGCTATCATCATAGGTACTTCTGGTGGCGGTAAATCAACTTTAAGTAAAAAAATGTTACTTAATGAATATTATGACGGAGCTCAAATTTTAATTATTGACCCACAAAATGAATACAACAAAATATGTAATCAAGTAAAAGGTCAATTAATTGATTTAAAAGACGGTAATAAAACGGTTATTAATCCATTAGAAATTCAAATTAACGAGTTTAATGACGAAAATATCAAAGTTTATAATGTAATAGATAATCATATAGAGTTTGTATCATCTTGATTTGAAATTTTATTCCAAAATATCTCTAAAACAGAGCTAATTGTAATAAAACAGGCTTTAAAAAATCTTTATATTAAGCATAAATTTTATGAATGTAAAACAATTGAAGAATTAAGAAAAGTTAAAAAATGACCTTTAATAGATAATTTTATAATTGAATTACAGCAGACTACTTTTGAAAATGAATTAGAAAAGCATATTTACGAAATTCCAATTGCAAAATTAGTTAAAGAGTTCAAATTCTTTTTCCAAGAACAAAGAAGTTATAAAAACATCTTTAATGCTAAAAGCAATATTAATTTAAACAATAAATTTATTGTTTTTAATGTTAAAAAACTTTTAGCACAGCAAAATCAAGCATCAGCATTAGCTCAAATTTATTTATTACTTAAAATAATAAATACTAAAATTAGTATTAACTCAATTAACAAACAATACTATAAAACAGTGCTTTTTATCGATGAAGCACATTTCGCATTAAAGGATAATACACCGCAACTTAGAGAATTTGTTATAGATACTACTAAAACAATTCGTAAATTTAATGGTTCAATAATTTTAGCTACTCAAAATGTTGTAGATATTTCACAAAACGCAAGCAAAATTTTAGGAAATATACAATATTCATTCTTTTTTAACTGTAAGCAATTAGATTTAAACTCGATTCAGGATTTATATAAAACTAACCAATCGCTAACTGAACAAGAGCTTAAATTCATTTCAAATGCAAAAACAGGAGAATGTTTGATGTTCTTAAATGACAAACAACATTACCAAATAGCTATAAATTACAATGATTTTGAAAAAGATTTACTTTTTGATGACTTTACTGTATTTAAAAAACATATTAAAGTATTAAAAAATGACATCAATTCATTATTAAACAAATTAAATGAAACTGACATTAAAGAAGAGTTAATAATAGGCTATAACAAAGAAATTGAGACGATAGAAAGCAATTTATCAACTTATATTACATATATGAATTATTTAAACTTTTTAGTTGAATTTAAAGACAATTTAATTAATTCTTTTTAAATAAATTAAATAAATATTAATTTAAGGCTTTATATTAGGCTTCAAATGAAGCTCAAAATGAAGTCTAAAAGGAGTTGGATATGAATAAAGATACTACCAAAGAAACTACTAAACAAACTACCAAAGAAAAGCTTTTTGATGATGTTGAAACTATTGATAAAGAGTTAGATGAGTTTATATTAGATCCTAATAAATGAGATTCATTTTTACCTTATTTAGCAAATCATTACAGCGTTAGAAATAACTATATTATTTCAAAAAATAAAGCAAGTATAGTTAAAACACTTTCTGCTTGAAATAAAGAAAATATAAACATAAAAAAGGGTGAAAAAGCTATATGGCTTTTGGCACCTAAATCAACGAAATTTATTAATTTAGATAATAAATTAGTTCCATTTTCAAAGTTAAAACCAGAACAATTTAAAAATATAAATAAAAAAGATATTATCTATAAAACATTTGCAGGTTTTAGACCTTTTACAGTTTTTGACATAACACAAACTGATTTACCAAAAGAAAAATATCCAAAAGATTATTTTAATTATTTTAATTTTATGAGTTCTAATGATTTAAACATTGAAATAGCCAATAAATTGTATGAATATTTAATTAATAAAATAGCAGAAAAATATAATATAAAAGTAAACTATGAAAATCTAAAAACTGTTTCTGGTAAATTAGTTCAAAACACTAATAACCCTATAATTATGTTTAATACAAACAATGAGTTAAGACAAAATATTAGAGTTTTATTTCACGAATTATCACATTTTCTCTTAAAACATAATTATGAAAAAACTAAAAGGGGAATTTGTGAATTTGAAGCAGAATTATCAGCATATTTAATTTCAGCAATTTTAGGTTTAAAAGAAAAAGAATCATCATTTAGATATATTAAAGAATGAAGCGATGAAATTCTTTCATTTAAAAGAGATGAAAGAATTAAATCAATTGATAATGCTTTAAATACTTCTAGAACAATTTTTAAAGAATTAAATTTAGATAATTTTATTGATAATTACAAACTTTAAAATAGGAGTTTTATGAAAAAAGATAAATTAATACCTTTAATATTAACTACAACAGCTTTATCAACTCCTTTGATAAGTTTAGATAAATCAGAATTTGAAAATTATGGTAATTCAAATATAGAACATATATTAACAATAGTAGATATTCAAAAGTTATGAAAAGAATTATTTGCAGATAATTTTCAACTAAATTTTTATAAACAAAATTATTACGGTCATTCAAGTTATAAATTAGTAAATACAAAAAAATATGTTTCTAATTTAAACTTAAATAGTGATTGATTTTCTCAAAATGGAGAAATTAATATAGAAAATATAAATAATTATAAAAATTTATCATTTAATGATTTATACAGCAAATTAAAAAAAGAATTAAATAAATTTATAGTAGCAGAGCAGGATATATTCAATGTAAGTAATGTTTATAGACCATTAAAAAATTGGTTGAGTTTTCAAAATATACCTGTTTTAAAAAACAAAGTAAAATCAAAATTTATATCTTTTAAACTTAATTATAGATTTGAAAATAATTTTAATTGAAAATTTGATGATGATTTTTATTATACAAATAATAACTATACTGTTAGTTTTGATTCACAAGATGATTATGGCACATATACAGGTACTTTGCAAGAATATGATGATTTTGCAGGTGAATCTACTACAAGTGGTGAACATTCTGATGAAGATAAAGAATCAAAATCAGGCACTATAACTATTGATAATGATAAATTTTGACCTGCGATAGAATATTTACCAATAAGTGATTTTAATGTAATTTCTGACGGAGACTATTATGTTTTAGAAACAAAAGAAGATAAAGAAACTTATTTAAGCAAAAAATTTAATAAGTTATCTAATTTAGGTTTTTATAGCAAAATTAAGCCTTTTTTAAGTCAATATAATAATAAATTATTAGTTTCTTCTAAAAATCCAATTATCTTAACAATTAATGAAAATATACCTACTTTTTCAACAACTATTTCATATATTGACGAAGAAGATGTAAAAGAGTATATATTTGAAAAGTTTTTAGAAACAAAAGGATTAGTGAAAGAAAATAATAGTTATAGCTATAATGTCGAATTTAATGATTATGCTGAATATATTTCAAATATAGGTAAAAACTATAAAAAAATGAATTTATTTAATAATTTAAAAGAATTATTTAAAACTGAAAACATTCAATTAGTTTTTGAAAAAAATAAATCATACGCATTAGTTAGAATTAATGAATATAATCCTAATAAACCTATAAAAGTGCTTTTAAAACCTAAATCACAAAATTCAAATGCAAATACATTTTGATGAGAAAGATTTAATATAACAGTTCCAAAAATATTAAATAATGATGGAAACCAAACACAAAAAATATTTTCTTTAAGTGAAAATGTATCAGTGCCACAACCTGATAGTCAAAATATATCTAATCAATATTCTATTCAATCATTAGAAAAACCTAACAAAACATTCTTTTCACAAGCCTTAATAAGTCTTATTTTAAGCCCTAAAAGGAATGAAGAATTAATTATCAATGATAAAGTAGTTCCTGTTTCTTTAACTGGCTTTAATTATGAAATTCAGCCAAATGATAAATCTTTAAAAATTCAGGTTAAAGTATATGAAACAGATGACTTAAATAATATAAACAAAAGTAGTTTTAATGTTTTTACAATAACTAACAATTTATTTGAAGAAATTGAAATAAATACAGTATTTGATGAAATAGAGTTTAAACTTCATAGTTGAGATCCTAAAAGCAACTTTAATCAAGCTCAAAAAATTAATCCTTACATTATCAATAAAGAATTTAAAGAAATTACAGATAAAGATGGAAATTTAATTCCTAATCCTGATTATGATTTTAAAATTAATCCTAATACAGGAACATACGAGCAAATTTGAACTTTAAATAAAAACTTTTTAAGAATACCGAATTTAGATTTATGACCTACAATTTCTAAATTACAAAATGAGTTTAAATTAATTGAATATTTTTCAGAAGAAAGTGAATCAATAATCGTAAAAACAATTTTTGCTGATAATGGACTAATTTTAGACTTTAATAGTGGTTTTAGTCAAATAGACGGTTATTATTTAGGTAATAACATTGATGAATTAGGAGAAAATATTGATAATACTAATCATTTTACTTTGCCAGTTGATAAAGAAAAAATATTATATTTTACGACACCAAAAGGCGAAGGATGATATTTATTAAAAGCTATTCAAAAAACAGGATTAACCAAGTTTTATCTTATTTATCAAACAAATGAAAAATTTAAGCAAGAAGAGCAAAAAAATATTTTAGATAAAGCATTTGAAAAACTAAAAAATAATAAAAAAATAAATGATATAAAGAATTCTAAATACTTTACTTCATTTAGAGAATATATTAAAAATCAGTCATTAGATATTGAAAATCTTACATATTCTAATTTAGTAATTCAATATGAAAATTTCTTACTTTATAACAATATTTCATTTGATATACATTTTGGCGATTTAATTGATAAAGGAAATCCATTAATTAATGACTTTGAAAAGTATTTAATTGATAATAATTTATTGATTTATAACGCTGATAGTAATACATATACTAAAAAGCCTATAATAACAGTTTATAAAGTGTTATTAACTAACTTTTTAAAAGCAAAAATGAATAATAACGAATTTGAGGCAAATATTTATAGTTATATTGATTCAAATCCGATTAAAGAATTACAACCAGAATTATTTACTTATTTAAACAATGATAATGAAAAAGAATTAACTTTATGACAACCTGATTTAAGTTTAAATATATTTGATTTTAAATTTAAGTATGATTTAGACCATTCTAGTACAATAATTAATTTTATAAAGGATAAAGAAACCTTATCACTTGATTTAACACAGTGACTATCATTAAAAGGTTATAAAGTTAATTGACCTGTTAAAATTAATCTTAATAAGGATAAAATAATTGAAAAGTTAGCAAATAGAACTTTAAGTGATTGAAAAAATAATCAGGATTATTTAAAAGAATTTATTAAAACGCAAATATTAAGTTTTGAAATTAATAATCAATCTGTTTTAGTTAATGATAATAATATTATGCTAAATGGTAAAGAAATAAGTATTTCAAAAATACTAGAAAACATTAATAATATGAATTTTGTTTTTAGCGAAAATGGCTTATTTATAGCAATTAAAGGTATATTTGAAATTGATGAAGAAAGATTTATTATAAATGATTCATCACTTGAATTAGATATTGAATGAGCTAAATATAGTAATCCATTTGAATATTTAAGCATTAATAATATTTCATATGATAATTATGATAAAGAAAGATTAACAGAAGAATTATCCAGAAATAATTTTATTAATGATTTTATAATGAATACCGAAATTGATGGCGAAAGTTATGATTTTAAGTTTAATTATTTAAAAGACTTTAAAGTTAAAAACTTATTAAGTGATTTGGATACTTTAACATCAGAAGAATATACTAAATATTTAAAAGATGACGAATTAGCATCAAAAACTAAAAATATTACTAAAAATATTGTTTTAATGGTTGAAGATGAAGATTTTGTTTTAAATAAAACAATTTCTGAAATGATTGAGAAAAATTTAATAACAAGTAATAGTCATTATCTAAAATTACCTAAAAATGAAATAAGAAGTAATTTATGAAAAGTCTTTAAAACTACTTTTGATGATATCGAACGCAAATATATTATTATGAAAGATATAATCAAATATTGATTAGATAAAACTAATAAAGATATTTTAATTTCTAACCATAAAAAAACATTTTATGAAGATGATTTAGCTAATTTATTAAGCCAAATGAAAGAATTTAAAATTGTTTTAAATAATGATAATGACGATGAATATTGAACTAATGTTAATAACTTTTTTGAAAGCAAAAAAGAACAGTTAAAACTAATAAAAGCTAATCCAAATGCATATAGATTTACTAAATTAGCAATAACTAATTTTGAAAAATGAATTAATTTAAGTGATAAATTAAAAAATAATCACAGAAAAGATATATTTTATAACTTATGAAAATTTATTGATAAAGAATTAGAATTAATTAATTTTAATAAAGAAGAAAAAATTAATCTTTTTAGCCATTTTTACACTAAAAATAACATTACAAATGTTATAAATGGAATTTACGATAAATTAAAAACAATTAAAGAACCTTATTCAGAAGAAAAAACTGATGAATTAGTAAAAAATATATTTAATGAAAAAGAATTGTCTAATTCATTTTGATTATTGAAAACTAATATTGTATTTATTTCCCCATTTTCATCAATAAAAGGCGAATATGGTTTAAAAACAAGTATTTTTAGTAATATTAATCCAAATGAATTAAATGATGATTCATATAAAGATAAAAATGATAATAGTGATAGTAACTCTGATAGTGATAATTCTGGCGGTACTAATAGCAATTCACCAGATTCTAATAAACAAAGACTAGATTTATCAAATTACAGTTTTAATGATATTAATTTTTATATTGAAGACGGATATATTTCAAATATAAAAGAAAATATTATTAGTGAAATTATTAAAAATATTCTTTCAGTATTTGAAAGAGATGATGAATTTAATGTAAAAGTTATAAATAATTTAAGTTTGCCATTATTAGATGATGCTTTCTTTGAAGAAATTTTCAAAAAAGACAATTTAACAGTAATAAACGGCAAAAACTTTTATAAAAATATAAAAGAAATTAAATTTAATTCAATAAGTGATTCAGAAATTTTAACTGGTGAAAATAAATTTAATATTAATTTTTATATAAGTGAATCATTTGACCCTAAAAAAGAGCAAAAAGAAGCCAAAAAGACAAAGATTATATGAGTTTCATCAACCATTGTAGCTGTTTTATTGGCAAGTGGAATTGTTACGACTGTATTAGTTTTAAATAAAAAACAAAGAAAGGTTAAAGTTATATAAAATGAAAAAACCATTAAAAGCATTAAAAATTAAATACTTGTGATTTTGAATTATGGGTGTTATATTAGGACTATTTATTCCATTTTCGTTAGTAGATTTAATAGCAAAATGAAATAAATTTGATTTAACTCAAATCATATTAGTTATTACATTTACATTTGCAATTAGTATTTTCTTTATTTTCTCGTTGATATATTTAATACTACAAATAAGAATTATTAGTAAAAAAAGAAAATTAGATAAAGCGTTAAAAAGCCTAAAAAAAGACGAACAATTAAATAAAAATGAAATTAAAAAAATAGAAATAGAATTAAACACAATAAATGAAAATTATTACAAAAAATAAAAGGAGTAAAGATGAAATTTTATCAATATGGAACTGTATATAAAAGCAGAAATAACAAAATAATTTTAGATGCTTACGGTACAGGATATTTAATTAATGTTATTAACGCAAACAACTTCAACAATAACGAAAAACAAAAAGTATATATCATTGAAGTGCCAAAAACTAATGAAATGTATGGATTTAAAGAATATCACGATTACTTAATTTTTAAATCATTATTAGATATTAAAGAATTACAACATTATAGAGCTATTAAACTTTTAAGAGAAGCAAATTCTTTTGAAATATGTAAAGCCATTTTGGAAGAGGATTCAGATTCATTTAAAAAATGAGGGTTACAAACTTCGCTTGCTTTAAAAATTATTTCAAGATTAGGAAAAATTGCTATTTTTATTATTGATAATTACCTTAATAAAAAAGAAGAAACAGATATTCAAACTAATTTAGAACAAAATAATAAAAATATTCACGATATTGATTTAGATTTATCACCGTTTAATATGTAATAATGAAAATGAATGAATACGATACAGAGATTAAAAATAATGATCCATTAACTTTTTATTACGAATTATCATTAACAAAAGCAAATAATAAACATTTACAAAGAGATTTTAAAGATTTAATTGTTTCATTAATTCAAAACAAAAAAATATTAAACAAACATAAATATTGAAGAAATATTTGAAGCGAAGTAAAAGTTTTATGAAAAGATTTAACTATTAAATCCAACAAAAACGGCTTAAAAATAGATATAAACAAATTTATTAGTTTTATTAAAAAGGAATATTTATTAAAAGTTATTGATTCAGTTAGTATAGATTATGAATATTCAAAATTTGATGAAAATTTAATATTAATTTATGTAAATAATGCTTTTAAAAATAAAAATGAGTTTTTTGATGTATTTTATAGTCATCCAGTGAAACTTTTTAAATTTAATATGACTGAATTAGAAATATATATTAGAAAAATTAATTTAATATTTAAAAATATTAATTCAAAAATATTAGAATTAACATTAACTTTGATTAATAAAGAAATAGCATCTAATTTAGATAAAAAAGGAATTAAAACTCATTTTACAGTTAATCAATTAATACCTAATTGATACGGAAGAATTATGAGAAGAGAACTTTATAAAATATAAAAATGTACTAAAAACACTATAAATAAGGAGTTTAATATGAAAAGATTAAATTATGAATTTGTAGATAAAAATTCGTTTTTATTTACACCATTTTATGAATTCAAAGTATCAAAAGAAAAATATCAATGAATATTTTTATATATTCATAATTTTTTATCAGATAATGGTCTATTAGGTGAAGTGTCGACAAAATGTCGACATCTGAAATTATCAGATTATTGAGAATATATAGAAAAAGAATTTAAGTTAATTTGTATGAATTATGATAAGGATTCATATCCAAAATTAATTGAGTTTTTAAAAAATAATTACTTTTGAGATAGAGTTAATCATTTTGTTAGAATAACACGATATGCTGAAATAGAAATACAAAAATCAAATGATAAAAACGGTTATCTAATTTATATTAACAATGGATGTTGTTATTTTGATAAATTTTGAAATGCTTGATTTGAAGCTCCTGCAAAATTTTATAATCTAAATGAAGAAGAAACTGAAATTTTCCAAGATAAACTAATTGCTGTTTTTAGAAGAAAAAACAAAGAAATTTTAAAAAAACTGATAAATATTTCTAAAAAAGAATTAATAAATTGACTTGAATACAACGGAAATAAACTAGATTTTGAAATTAATTATATAAATATTAAACCATTAATTAAAACAAGAACAAAAATATGTAAAGTTGAATAAAATATCATATTATGCTATTTTATAGATAAATAAATTAAAGGACAATATGAAATACTTATATTTTTTCACAATAAAAAATGAAAATTTTAATAATAATAAAATAGATAAAAATAGTATTGATAAATTAATTAATAAGTCTAAATATAGAGTTCATAAAATTTATTTTGAAGATAAAAAAATTGTTATTCACCAATCTGAAAATGAAAAATCTGGGGAATATATTGGGTATTTCGCTTATTTAAAAGGTGATTATAATGGAATGACTATTTTAGACAAAATCACCTATAAAATAGAAGAAATATTAAATCAGAATCTTAGTTATTTTGAAGTAGATACCTTAATGTGTTATATTCCTTGATTAATTTACTTATATGAAACAAAAAATATATAAATATACATTTGTTAATTTAATTTTGTCTATATTTCATTATCTTTTATCCATAATAACAATATTGATGTTATTTCTTTCTGGCATATATCAATTTAAGATTTTTGTTACTGAATTAATAGTCTTTTTATCTATTTTCTCATTTTTTACAATAGTAATTTATTTTAATAATTTATTAATTGAAATAATTTTAGATAAAAACAAAATAATAATAAAAGATACATTTTATTTAGTTTTATTATTTTTAAGTTTTATATTACCAGTAATTAACATATTAGTAAATTGTTATGTTTTAAAAATATTAAAAAATAGTTTAAATGAAAAACTAAAAAAGCTTGAATAAGATTTAAGTAATTTACCAAATTTTTTTAAGAAAGATAATACAAATGAAAAAAATAAATATTAATAATTTAATTAATAATACATTAAAAGTTGAGCTTAAAAATGGTGCTGTTTTGACTGGATATTTAGTAAAAGATAAACATCACACAAGTAGTTGAGTTATATTACCTTTAAATACTTTTGATAATATAAATTCTTTTAATAAGAGTGAAATTAAAACAATAACTTATTTATCAAATAAATATATATTTAAAATTAATGAAATAGATTTTAAAAATTAACGCTTTTAAGTTAAATTTATTTTACTTAAAATTTGTATATTAAATTTAAGTAAATTTTTTTAAAGAATATTTTACTTAAATACAAAATTTAATTATTTATTAAATAGAATCAATTTTAAAAATAAGATATTATGAAATACAATAAAATAAAACCTGTTATAAGATTAATAGGCTCAAAATATAGACTTTTTAATCAACTTTATAATTATTTTGATTTATCTAATATAAACGAGTTTTATGATATTTTTGGTGGAACAGGTATTGTTGGAATTAATGTTAAAAATATCAATAATGATTTAAAGGTTTATATAAATGATTATGATAAGATTTTTCCTTTAACAAAAGAATATGTAGAAGATAATAATAAAAGATTTAATGGTTATGGAGCATATTCCAAAGCGTCTATAAAACAATATAAAACAAAAATTAAAAACGGTTTATGAGATAAGTTAAACACTTATAATAAGATACTTAAAAAGTGTATTATTACACATAAAGATTACAAAGAATTATTATCAAATAAAAATTACAATCAAAACACATTTTTATACCTTGACCCACCTTATTTTTCTAATTTTAAAGCATATAAGCATCAAATAAATTTAGAAGATTTTTTCAATTTTATAAAAGAATTTAGTTTAAAAAACAAATGTAAAATAGCTATAAGTTTTAAAAACAATAATGAATTTATAAATTATTTACCAGATTGAAAAATTCATTACTTAAAGCATACTAATACAAATGTTTCAATAAAAGAAAAAGATAAAAATGCCAATGAAATTTTAATTACCAATTACTAAAAAAAATAGTTAGCCCAAAGCGTTACAGTTTGTAACCAACTGGCTAACTTTTTAATATAAAAAAAACACAATAAATCATTGTGTTTAAATTATATAAATCTCCTTATTTAGTATAATTTAATTAATTAAAATATAAATACTAAATGAAAGGAAAATTAAATTTATGAAAAGCATAAAATTGCGTAAGCTAGCAGGAATAATTGCTACTCCTTTACTAGCACTTCCAATTATATCAGCTTCTTGTTTAGAAAGAGTAAATCTTATTTTAGTTGGCAAAAGAGAAGGCGAAAAAGACAAAGAAAATCCAGAACCTTCAACACCTGCAAACCCAACTGAAACTCCTAAACCACCAACTGAATCAACAGACCCTAAACCTAATGAAGATAAAAGCCCAAAAACAAACGCACTAGAGGTTATTAATAACTTTACCGATATTTACACAGAAAAAGCAATGTTGGATAACAACCCCAAAGTTTTCAATGAAACAGGAACTTTTATAAGTTTTATTCCTGAAACAAAAGCTTATCAAAAGCTACCTGATAAACATTCATTTATTTTTAAGCATTCAACCGCAATGATGTATTATTCGGGCATTAAAAAATATTACGATTACATTTTACAAGCTGATTCTATTAAAGAAAATTTAAACAATAGACTAAAAAAACTTTTTGACCCTAAATCAGAAGCTTTTATAAATACTTCATATGAAACAATGAGACTGGGTATTAAATGAAGAGACAGTTTAACATACAATCTTGACGATATTATTGAAGTTTTTGAAGACTTTTACGCTCAAAAAACAGTATATGCTACAATGTATCACGGTCTTTGACCTCTTGATTTCAATAAAACTGAATCTGAAATTAAGGATGCAGTTAGTGCGGATGATGCAGATTGAAATAACTCTTATCCATATTTAACAAGAGAAAGCATTAACCCAAAAATAAGTTATTCTGATATGTATAAAGTATCAAAAAACTTTTATGAAAGATTAGATAGACATTTTATTCAAGAAAGAGTAAAATTTGATAAAAATGATAAAACTAAAAAACTTTTAGCTTTAAATCCAGTGGCTAATAAAGCTGTTACTGATCCTGAATATGTAAATCACTGATATAACCAACAATTCCCTTTTGATAAATATGTTTCTTCTAATTATTCAATATCAGAAATGTACATTGGTACATTCCCCCCACATTTTCAATCTTCTAGCGAAAAACGCTGAACCCCGCAAGATTTCTACAACAACTTCATCATTCTTGCCCCATTTAAACCCATTCAAAATTCAAATATAACAAGCAGTTCGCTCAAAGTCCTAAAATATTACCTACACTTTAAACTAGTCCTTTCTATGCTATCTAAAAACGACGACAAACCCTTTTTAGAACAACTTGACGACCCTAACAATACTAAACTTCAAGAATTCTACAAAGCAAACCAATACGAAAACGGTTTTTCTGACTTATTAAATATGTTAAATAGATCTATTAAAAAAATCCTAGACCCTACAATTTACTTAAACTACATTGATGAATCAGGCAATAAGCACTATTTCTACGATGAATGAACTGAAAGTCAAAGATTAGGTAGAACAAACCATATACAAGCTTCAAACCAAAGGCAATTCTATACATTTGCCTTAAACTTATACAACAAATTTATAATGCCTTTAAACTATGTTATTAATCAAGAAGAAAGTTTTGAATTTGATGAAGCACCCGCAAACACAAACTTAACCCCAAAAAAAGTATGAAACTTTAAAAAAGCGTTTTATAAAGAATTTTACGAACCTGTTTTTGGAAAAATTGAAAAACTAGAACAAAATGCAAGCGACCAAGCAAAAATGATTAGTGCTAAAACCAAACTTAAAAATTTCCTTCAAAATTCAATTGTTAAAATTAATGGTAATTTAGATAAAAACTTACTTGATATTTATGACATTAGAGCAAAAGATGTAACAAGTGCTCAATTTAACGAATATTGACTAAATCCAGATAAAGATAAAGTAAATATAGACGAAATATAAAAAATAACTGTACGAATTTATCGTACAGTTTTATATTAATTACTTTATGTTATAATAATATCGTGATTAGAGCATACAACTCTCCTGAGCCGGGCACATTAAAATAATTGGTCATACTTCATTGCAACTGGTCTGGTATGAGACATTAACAGTTGATTTTTTTATTTAATATGATAAAATAAAAGTGTGAATAAGATATTACCTTCTCCTATCTCGGGCACATTAAAATAATATGAGAACGATAAAAATTAAATTGGTCGGTTGTAATATAGCTATTAGACTAATTTTTATTTTTTATTTTAACTAATTTACCCAATACACCTATTTTAAAGGTGTAAAAGTTTTTAATATATATTTTCCCTTACTAATGATTTTATCCCTTAAAATACACAAAATATTAAGAGAAAATTGAATTAGCAAATATATTGTTATAAAATTATAATAATCAAGGAGACAGTTTATGGTTTTAGAACTTGTTCTATCTGATAAAGAATATAACGATTTTGAAAACTTTTTTAAAAAGTACAAAAATTCATTATTTCATATAAAAGGCAATAAAGTTTATTTTAATTCTCGTTTTTCAAATACATTAGAAAAAATAGATATAAATATTAAAGTTTTAAACTTTAATAATCCTGATGAAATTGAAAAAATAATAGAAAACACTCTAAATAAAACATTTGAAATATCTAAAAATAATAAAACTAATAAAGATGATTTCGAATATAGAGATAATAATGATACTTTTTTAAGTTCTATGGTTAATATTTGTATTTATGAAGAAATAAAAGATATAATTGATTTTATATCTAAACTATTTATTTGTATATTACAAAGTCATAAATTAAAAAATGGTAATAAAAGATTTTCATTTATGTTTTTAAACATGCTATTAAGATATCTAGGATTTTATTTAAAATGAACTGAAAAAACTCAATTTGTTAGTTCAAAATTATTTGATACAAATTACTCAAATAATGAGTATTTGATTTATTCATTTGTTACAAAATTACAAAATAGAAATTTTACTAAAAATGATATTAATAATTTAATTGATACAAAAAGTGAAAATGGTAAGTTTTTAGAAAAATGCTTAAATGATATAATTATTAATTATAGTGATAAAAGTATAAATGAAAGACATTTAATAGTAAAACAAGAAATATATAATTGATTAAAAGATAATATTATCATACGATACTAAAAAAGGAGACTTATGTATAACAAGAATTACTCAACAAAATTAGATGATGCTTTTTTTGAAAGAAAAGAAAAAGACTTTGCTAATTTAAGTATGGATGATTTTTTTAAAAAACACGGTACATATGATGAAGTCAAAAGAATAATGAAAGCATTAGAAAAAATGTAAAAATATCACCACTATTTATCGTACTTAAAACAAATAGTAGCGATAAAAACGGTGATAAAATAGCGATAAACATAACTATCAATAATTAAAATATATGATAAAATGTAAATGTGAGAATTTTAATTAAGTGGAACAACCGACTTGCTAGCTCGGCCTCACATTAATAAAATAATTGTAGCTATCGTTTACTACGATGGGGGCTGTTGTTGGCTATTTAAAACTTATTAATTTAAGAAAGCTTTAAATTAGCTTTCTTTTTTATTTGCATAAATTAATTATTATAAAAAAATGGGAATAGTGTCAGCATCGCTGTCTTTTTCCCTAGAAGTTTATTTGATTAACAAATTCCTTCTATTTAACAGAGCGGCTCTCCACCTTATAACATTGTTATAAGTACGGGCTCTGTTCCTTACATATTTATTATATATCAAAAAATAAAAAGAAAGCTAATAATAGCCTTCTAATCTTATCCTGATTTTTTTCTTATAGCTGTACCGTTAATAAATACTACATAGAGCCCAGCTATTAGCATTTGTGGATAAGCACAATATACTTTTAAAGTAATCTATGTATGAGTTAATTATACACTAAACAAACTAATAAAATAAAAAGAGACAAAACTATATGAATAGTAATGTCCCGAGAGATTAAACAATCTCTTTTAACATAGGTACAAACCATCTTTTAATTTCTAAAAGCGCCTATGTTCCATGCGTAATAAATTATATATTAAAAAAATAAAATAGAAAAGTAAAATTAAAAATTAATATCATCTTTTATTTTTTGTATTATTTTTTTATTAAATAAATTTGTATTAATTTCTGAATTAAATGTTTCAATTATTATATCGTATAATGATTTTTTAATACCTGAATATTTATTAAAAAAAGAAATTATTTTTATTACATCCATAATTTTAATTTTTTTACCCATATTAATTTTTAATGAATTATTTATAAAAAAATTATTTATTTCATTGAAATTAGAATTTTTTTTATTTGGTAAAGAATGTTTAAATCTTATTAATATATCGTTATGACAAATAACATTTCTTATTTTTTTAAATATTTTCATTAATATTAATAATTGTTCGATATTAATGCTTAAAAATGGAATTATGTCTTGAAAATGTTTTAAAACAAGTTCTTTTATTTCATTTTTTAAAAATGAATAAAATCTTATCAATTCGCCAAAAGATGTTTTATGTAAAATATCTCATAAATAAATATTAGAAAAATTAGATATTTTATTTTTTAGTTCTTCAATAAAACTGGTTATATTTTTATTTTTATTAATACTTTTTTTAAAAAAAATTAATAATTCACTTATAGATCAATTAAAAATTTGCATATTATTTAATTTATTTTTAATAACTTCTTCAATATTTAATTTATCCAAATATAGTTTTACAGCATTTAATATAGAATTTCTAAATTTAATTTCTATATTTTGTATATTTGTTAAAACGAATTTTGCTATTTTTCTATCAAAATTAAAAAGTTGAATAAAATTTTTTGATTTAACAAGACTATCAACTTTTTTATTAATACCACTTTTATTTATAAAAGTATAAGGTTTTCACGAATAAACAATATGTTTATAACCATAGTTTTTTAGGTAAATTTTAAGAATATTTCTAGAATAATCATCTTCTCACTTTAAACCTCATTCTTCAAGTAAATTAATTTGTTCATCAGTTGTTAATATAGTTTTAATTTTTTTATTCATATTAACTATTATATTAAAAATAATTTAAACTAATTAAATTAGAATTTAATTAGAGGTATAAATGAAAATAAACGATATTGAATACATTAATAAGCTATCAGCTGATGAAATAACACAATTATCAGAAGAATTTAAAAATTCAAATGAAAGAAAACGACTAAAATGATCTATTAATAAAAAAATAACCAGAAAAATTGTAGGACAAGACAAAAAAATATATGTATTTATAATTTACCAATATTACTATTTTAAAGGTAAAAATAAAGAATATATAACTTATTACCCAGAAAAATATAAATACTTATTTAAAAAGAAATATGACCTTAAACTAATATTAGATACATTTAAAATGTTCTGCGGATTAATAAGAAATAGATATGCAAATATTAGTTGAAATTTATGTAAATACTATTCTAAAAAGTTTGATTTATTTAAAAGTGATGAAAATAATAATATAGAAAAATCATTAGCTAATAAAATTTACATTTCTATTGACGATTGCTATGATAAAACAAGATATAAAAATAAGGTATATAAAACAAACACTAAAATAATTAAATTATTTTCAGACACAAATCAAAAACCTATTTACACATATGAAGTTTATAGTAGCAATGATAATGAAAAAATAACAAATAATTCAAGAGCAGAATTAATTAAAAAATTAATTGAAAAATACTATTTTATAGGTAAAAACACCAAATTATATCTTTTAAGTGATGGTGCTAAATATTTTAAAATATTAGCTAAATTATTAAAAGCTAATCATATTTACGATTATTTTCATTTTGTTAAAAGATTTAATGATATTTTTAAAAAACCTGTTTTTGTATTAAACAATAAAATTAAAGAAAAACTAATTATTAATAATAAGTTGGTTAAAGATTGATTAAAAGAATCAATTAAAAATAAGAAAGTTTTTATCAATAAATTAAATTATCTTTTAAATTTAAACTTTTCTAGGAAATCTATAAAAACAGCAATTATAAGTTTTATAAAATTTATTGAAAATAATTGCCCTAAATTTGAATTCTATATTAATGAGATAACCGCACAAAGCGAAAGTTCTGTTAGTTTATATAAATCAATCTATAAGAAGAGATACTCTACATTTTCATTAAATACCATTTTTAACTTTATTAAATTAAACAACAATAATAATTATCATTTTATTGATTTTAAATCAATTATTAATGAGTTTAATATCAAAATATATTATGAACCTATTTTATGAGCCACCCAAAGCTATCATAAATACTTCTAATTATTTTTACCTAGGGACAATTTGTACTCCTTTTCTTTGTTTTCTCTCGTGCGCACGTGTTATGCGCAAGATAAATATATTAGAATAATATATTGCTTTTTTTCTTATACAGGCAAGGTATTTTTTTACCAGTAGAAGGACCTCCAGACAATGAATTTATTATTATGATTGGGAAATCTCTAAATGATTAAAGTAGCTCTATTTTGATTTGAAGACCTCCAAACCCAAAAGAAAATCAATAACACGACCACCACTACCGCATTGCGTGATAAACGCAAGCGGATATTAACCACATTTGAAGATGAAACGCTATTAAAACTTGTTTTAATAGCATAATAAAAACAATTAATAGAGCTAATATGGTGAAATTTCTTCTTTTAACAAATAGAATATGCTATAATAAAGAAAAATGTAGATTAACCTACTTAAATTTCTATCCCCCTATTTTTTTTATTTAAAATACTATAAAAAAGATTTTTTGGTAAAAAGTTATTTTTTATAGAAAAAATTTAATTTAGCTATATAAAAAAATAAATTAATATTTATTATAAAATATTAATTATGAACTTATTTAAATCTACAGAAATGAAAATAGCAGAAAAAGAAATTAAAAAAATTAATAAATTTGAAAGTTTAATTTCTAAATTAACAAATGATGAATTAAAGAATAAGACAAACCAATTTAGAGCCAGAATTAAAAATGGAGAAAAATTAGAAAGTATTAGAGCTGAAGCTTTTGCTGTATGTCGTGAAGCTACAAAAAGAGTTTTAGGAAAAAGACCTTATGATGTTCAAATGATAGGTGGGTTACTTTTAGATCAAAGTAGTATAGCTGAAATGAAAACTGGAGAAGGTAAAACTATTACATCAATAGCACCTGTTTATTTAAACGCTTTAAGTGGAAAAGGTGCTATTGTATCAACAGTTAATGAATACCTTTCAGAGCGTGATGCTGAAGAAATGGGTCAAGTTTTTAACTTTTTAGGTTTATCAGTTGGTATCAATAAAGCTAATTTAAGTACAATTTTAAAAAGAGAAGCTTATGCAGCTGATATTACTTATTCAGTCCATTCTGAACTTGGTTTTGATTATTTAAGAGATAATATGTCTCCTTCACTAGAAGATAAAGTACAAAGAGGATTAAATTTTTGCTTAATTGATGAAGCTGATTCTATTTTAATTGATGAAGCTAAAACACCCTTAATTATTTCAGGTGGTCAAGGAGAAGATGCTAACACTTATATTGCAGCAAATCAATTTGTTAATACCTTAAAAGAAGAAGATTATGAAATAGATGAGGAATCAAAAGCTATTTCTTTAACTTATAATGGTGTGCAGAAAGCAAATGCATTTTTTAATATTAGAAGCTTATATGATATTGAAAATAGTGAACTTGTTCATAGAATTCAAAATGCTTTAAGAGCAAATATGGTTATGAAAAATAACGTTGAATATATTGTAAGAAACGGCAAAATTGAATTAGTAGATGCTTTCACCGGGCGTATAATGGAAGGTCGTTCTTATTCTGAAGGATTACAACAAGCTTTGCAAGCTAAAGAGTTTGTTGAAATTGAACCTGAAACAAAAACACTAGCAACTATAACTTATCAAAACTTTTTCCGTATGTTTGATAAGTTATGTGGTATGACTGGTACCGCAAAAACCGAAGAACAAGAATTTATAGATATTTATAACATGAGGGTGAATGTTGTTCCTACAAATAAACCTATTTTAAGACAAGATTTACCAGATGCTATATTTGCCTCAAGTGAAGCTAAATGAAAAGCAGTTGTCGAAAAAGTTAAAGAGTTGTATAAAAAAGGACAACCAGTTTTAGTAGGAACAGCACAAATTGAAGATTCAGAAATTGTTTCAAAACTACTTATTAAATCAGAAATACCGCATACTGTTTTAAACGCAAAACAAAATGCTTCTGAAGCTGAAATTATTTCTAAAGCAGGTCAAATTAAAGCTGTTACGATAGCTACAAATATGGCAGGTCGTGGAACAGATATTAAACCTTCAAAAGAAGCACTTGAATTAGGTGGCTTATATGTTTTAGGAACAGATAAAGCAGAATCAAGAAGAATAGATAATCAATTAAGAGGTCGTTCAGGACGTCAAGGCGATCCTGGCACTTCTAAATTTTATGTATCAATTGATGATCAATTAATGAGAAGATTTTCAAATTATGAAGAATTTAAAGAAAGTTTTAAGAATGAAGGTGATTCAGAGGTAACAAATAAAAACTTACAATTTGGATTTAATCATGCACAGAAAAAAATTGAAGGTTTTAATTATGATAGTCGTAAAAGTGTTTTACATTACGATGATGTTATCCGTCAACAAAGAGATCTTTTTTATGCACAAAGAGATTTAATTTTAGTTAATGACGATATTAATTACATAATAAAAAGAATGATTATAAGTTCTGCAAAAAATATTTCTTCTCTTAATGAATTTAGAGAAGTTAAACATCATTTTAATTACAAAAAATTTGTAGATTATATAAACAATAATATACTTGGGCATGGTACTGATAATAATTTAAGTATTGAGGATGTAAAAAAATATAGTGATAGCGAAATTTCAGAATTTTTAGAAAAATTTTTATTAGATACTTATTTAATTTGAAGAGAAAATGTTATAAGTAAAACAGATCAAAAATTTACAAGCAATTATGAAAAAAGCATTGTATTAAAAATAATTGATAGATATTGACAAAACCACATTGATACAATGGATAAACTTAGATCTCACACTAATTTAGTACAATATTCACAAAAAAATCCTTATCAAGTTTATACAGAAGATGGAAGTAAAAAATTTCAAGAAATGTTAGATAATATCGCCTTAGATACTATGAAAACTATTTTTGATGATAGAGAAGGATTCCCTACAAGAATTACAAAAGAAATAGCAATGGATCCTGTTTGACAGCAAATTAATTCTACTTTATTAATGAATGATAGCTTAACTCAAAGAGAAAAAGAGGATAAATTACTAGAAATTTATTTTGGTATAAAAAATAAAATTGAAGAAAATTCTAAAAAACTTGAAGAAGAAAGAAAACAAAGAGAGCTTGAAGAAGCAAAAATTAGAGAAGAAGCTTTAAATTCAAAAATTTTAGTTGAAGATGTAATAATAGAAGATCAAAAAAAATTATTAGAAGAGCTTGAAAAAAATGAATAATTTATGTTATTATTTTATTGAGCCGACATTGAGGTATAACTTTAATGGCGAAACAGTTCGGAATTCCGAACTTTTTTTATTTGTTAATTTTAAAATAAAATATAATTAAATAAATTTCAAAAAGGAGTATAAAATGGGTGCTTTAGATAAAAAAGAAAAACAAACTACAGTTTGACATGTAACACCAAAAGATGACTTATGACAAGTTAAAGGTGCTGGAAATGCAAAAGCTACAAAACTTTTTAAAACACAAAAAGAAGCTATTGACTTTGCTAATGAATTAAGTAAAAAACACGAAGGTTCTGTTTTAATTCATAGAACAACTGGTCAAGTTAGAGCAAGCATTAATAATAAGTCTAAAAAGTAATTTTATAACTATGTATTTTTTACATAGTTTTTTTTATTTTTTGTAAAAATAAAAATATAATTAATATGTATTTTTAAAAGGAGGATTATGAAACGTTTATCACTTGCAACAATGATTTTAAATATAATATTCATTTCATTTGTTTTAATGTATTTTGTAATTATTTTTCCAGCATTACTTATTTCATCATTACCTTCTAATTTTTATGGTGGAAATAATACTGAAAAAGAAATAGAAAATATATATAGACTTGTTTTATTTAGTAATTCATCAATTTTTTTATTTTGATTTGTATTTGTTCCATTAAAATTAGCTGTGTTAATTCTTAATTTTATTTTAATGGTAAAAACAAGAGAAAACGAAACAACATTAATATTATTTATATTATCAATTTTAATAAGTACAATATTAGCTATAGTTGCTTCTGCAATTTTATATAATAATTTTAAAAAAGAAGAGCTTGCGAAAAATGCTATTCAGCAATAGAAGGGTTTTATCATAAAAAAACTTTCATTAGCAACATTAATTGTGAATATTATTTTTGCAATTATATTATTTATATTTTTATTTGTTATTTTACCATGAATAAATTTAGGATCTAATCCTGATGATTATTTAAAAGGAATATTTTTAGCGTTTTCCAAAGAAATAACTTCTTCATTTATATTAGTTATTCTTCTTCCATTACAAACTGCTACTATTATCCTAAATACAATATTAATGGTTAAATCTAGAAAATATGAAACACCTTTAATATTATTTATATTATCATTTGTATTCGGAAGCATATTTTCAATTATAGCGTCAATGTTAATGTATGATACTTATTCTAAGTTAGAATCAAAAAAAATTAAGAAAGAAGAGTAAAACCTTCTTTTTTTTAAAAAAAATTAACATTTTTCTTCAAAAAAAAAAAAAAATAAAATGATATTGTAACTCTTAAATATAAATAACTTTTACTGATTTTTGAGTTTATTACTTTTTAAAAAAGGAGAAAAAATGAAACGTTTATGAATATCAGGTTTAATTAACAATATTTTATCACTTCTTTCTGGAATTATTCCTATCGTTCTTATTTCTTTAAGTGCTGCTGCAGTTGCAGGATCAGTTGCTTATGGAAGTGGCTTTAGTTCAGAAGAAGCAGTAGCTACTGCAGTTGGTATTGGTGCTGTTGGTGTTTTTCTTTGAATAATGTTTAGTATTATTTCTATAGCAGCATTTGTGGTAAATATTATTATTACAATTAAAGCAAATGACACAACAGCAAGAATATTAATGATTGTAGGATTCTTTTTCGGTCCACTTTTCTCATTAATTGGTTGTGCTCTTCTTCTAAAAAAAGAAAATGCTAATTAATAAATAAAAAAACAAGAGCTTTAAAACTATTGTTTTTTTTATTTATTAATTTTATTATTTTTTTGTATTATAAAAAGCTTTTGCACCTTCGAATTCTGATTGAGGTCCTAATTCTTCTTCAATTTGCAATAATCTATTGTATTTAGCAATTCTATCTGTTCTTGACATTGAACCTGTTTTAATTTGACTTGTATTTAATGCAACAGCTAAATCAGCTAATGTTGTATCTTCTGTTTCACCTGAACGATGTGAAACAACAGCTGTCATATTTGCTTTTTGAGCTTTATTTATAGCATCTAAAGTTTCTGTTAAAGTACCAATTTGGTTCAATTTAATTAAAATTGCATTCATTGATTTATTTTCAATTGCTTTTTCAAGTAATTTAGGGTTTGTAACTGTTAAGTCATCACCAACAATTTGAACCTTGTGACCAAATCTTGCTGTCATTTTTGCAAAACCTTCTCAATCACTTTCAGCTAAACCGTCTTCAATAGAAACAATTGGATATTTATCGATTAATCTTCCGAAGTAATCAATCATTTCATCTGTTGTATATTCTAATTTAACATCTGTTAAATGTTCAAAACCTGGACGTTTTTCTTCAATAGCAGCTTTTAATTTTTTAAATGTATATGTTTTTGTTTTTTCGTCATATATTTCACTACATGCAGCATCCATAGCAATTGCAACTGCACCTTCACCCTCAGTAGCAGGTGTGTAACCTGAAGCTTTAATTGCAGCTATTAAGTAATCTAAAACTTCTTCATGACTCTTCAAGTCAGGTGCAAATCCACCTTCATCACCAACTTGTGTTCCATGACCATCTTTTTTAAGTAATTTTGCTAAATTATGGAAAACAAAGTTAGCCATTTGTAATGATTCTCTAAATGTTTTTGCACCAACAGGCATAATCATAAATTCTTGGAAGTCTACAGTATTTGAAGCGTGTGCTCCACCATTCATAACATTTAACATTGGTAAAGGTAAAATGTGTGCATTTGTACCACCAATATATCTATAAAGAGGTATTTGTAATTCTTCTGCAGCTGCTCTTGCAACAGCTAATGAAACACCTAAAATTGCATTAGCACCTAATTTGCTTTTTGTTTCTGTTCCGTCTAATTCGATCATTGTTAAGTCAATTAAACGTTGATCAAAAACACTCATCCCTTCAATAACTGGAGCTATGTCATTGTTAACATGATCAACAGCTGTCATAACACCTTTTCCACCAAATCAGTTATTTTCGTATTTTGTACCTTTATCTCTTAATTCAAGAGCTTCTCTAGTACCTGTACTTGCTCCAGATGGAACATTAGCTATTCCACATACTCCTAAATCTGTTCATACTTCAACTTGAACAGTTGGATTACCACGTGAGTCTAAAATTTCACGTGCGTGAATTTTTTCAATAATTGCCATTTTTTCTCCTATATTTAAAATTTAATTATTAATAACATAATTATAAAATATACTTTTATTATTTCAAAAGCTAAAAATGCATTTTTATGTAATTTAAGGAAATGTTTTTAATATTTAATAATAATTACTAAAAGTAATATATTTATTTTTTAATATTTTTTTGATAAAATATAATCGCTATTTAATTAATAAATAGTAGATGGACAGGATGTAGTTGTAAGGCTACACATTGGTTGGTTTTAGCGCTAAAATACAATTTATTAATCGAAAGGAAATTAATATGGCTAAATTAGATTTTGACCGTAGCAAAGAACATGTTAATATTGGTACAATTGGTCACGTTGACCACGGTAAAACAACATTAACAGCTGCTATTGCTACAGTATTAGCAAAAAAAGGTTTATCAGAAGCTAGAGATTACGCATCAATCGATAACGCTCCTGAAGAAAAAGCACGTGGTATAACAATTAATACATCACACATCGAATATCAAACAGAAGCTCGTCACTATGCACACGTTGACTGTCCTGGTCACGCTGACTACATCAAAAACATGATTACAGGTGCTGCTCAAATGGATGGTGCTATCTTAGTTGTTGCTGCAACAGATGGTGCTATGCCTCAAACAAAAGAACACATCTTACTTTCAAAACAAGTTGGTGTTCCAAAAATGGTTGTTTTCTTAAACAAATGTGACATGATCAAACCAGAAGATGCTGAAATGTTAGATCTTGTTGAAATGGAAATCCGTGAATTATTAAGCAAATACGGTTTTGATGGTGACAATACACCAGTTATCCGTGGTTCAGCTAAACAAGCTTTAGATGGTAACGCACAATGAGAAGGTGCTATTATGGAATTAATGGGTGCTGTTGACTCATGAATCGAAACACCTGTTAAAGAATTTGACAAACCTTTCTTAATGGCTGTTGAAGACGTTTTCACAATTCAAGGTCGTGGTACAGTTGCTACAGGTCGTGTTGAACGTGGTAGATTAACATTAAACGAAGAAGTTGAAATTGTTGGTCTTAAAGACACAAAGAAAACTGTTGTTACAGGTATGGAAATGTTCAGAAAGAACTTAAAAGAAGTTCTAGCTGGTGATAATGCAGGTTTATTATTACGTGGTGTTGAAAGATCTGCTATTGAACGTGGACAAGTTTTAGCTAAACCAGGTTCTATTATTCCTCATACAGAATTTGAAGCTGCAATTTATGTTTTATCAAAAGAAGAAGGTGGACGTCACACACCATTCTTTAAAAACTATAAACCACAATTCTACTTCCGTACAACAGACGTTACAGGTGGATTAGAATTTGAAGCTGGTCGTGAAATGGTTACACCAGGTGAAAATGTTAACTTAACAGTTAAATTAATCGCTCCTATCGCTGTTGAAGAAGGAACTAAGTTCTCAATCCGTGAAGGTGGTAGAACAGTTGGTTACGGTAACGTAACAAAAATTATTAAATAATAAACCTTTTTTATTTATAATTAAAATAATAATACAGAGCATTTTGCTCTGTTTTTTTGTAATTTTTAGTTCGTTAAGTTTTAATATAAATAAAACTAGCTAAAAAAATGATAAAATATTTATTAATAAATATTTTTATAAAAAAGGAGGATTTTATGATTTTAAACAAAGAATTTAAAACTTCTTCTTTAGAAGAATTAAATATTGTGGCTGATTATGTTTTAGAAAATTTAACAAAATCAAAAGTTATTCTCCTTAATGGTGAATTAGGAGCTGGCAAGACTGCATTAATAAAAAAAATAGCATTTAAACTAGGTATAAAAGAAACAATAACATCTCCTACATTCGGATACATGAAACAATATAATGGTCTTATTCATATGGATGCTTATAATTTAAGTGGTTCTATAGAAGAATTTGAAGACTATAAAGAAGATAATGATATTTTAGCTATAGAATGATCAAACAATGTAGATATCTTCTATAATAATTATGTTTATATAGAAGCATTAATAGATATTTACGAAAATCACATTTTTAAAGTAAAGGTGGTTAAATAATGAAACTTTTTTTAGATACAACAAATGAAGATTTTGTATTGGCTATCTTCAATGATGAAAATAATTTAGTATATAAAAGTTTATTAAAGAAATATCCTAAAAAAGTTGAATTAATTCCTCAAGAAATAGAAAAAATGCTTGTTGAAACAAAATTAAAACTAAATGATTTTAAAATATTTTACACAAATATTGGTCCAGGTTTTTTTACTGGTGTGAGAATAAGTTTAGTTTATCTAAGAACTATAGCGCAAATTAAAAAAATAAATATAAAAACAATAAGCACAATGAAAATTCTTTCTTTAATAAATCCAGATCAAATTATATTTAATATAAATGCTAGAGGAGAAAAATATTATAGTTATACTAAAGAGGATAACTATTTCCATGTCTCCCAGATTAAAATTAAAACAGGTACATTAGAAAAATATGATGAAATTAATTACGACTTATTTTTAGAGAATTTTAGTAAGTTTGAGTCTTTTTTTGATGAACATTTAAATATTGATGAAATCGAACCTTTATATATAAAATTACCTCAAATAGGAGGCAAAAACAATGAAAATTTTGGGAATAGAAACTAGCCATGATGATACTTCCATTGCAGTTTTAGAGGATGGAAAAGTAATATTTTTAAAAACAATAAGTCAAATTGATATTTTTAAAGAATTTGGCGGAACGATACCTGAAATTAGTTCTAGAGAACATGCTAAAAATATTAACACCCTTCTAAAAATTTTGCAAAAAGAAATTAATATCAATGATATAGATTATGTTTCATACACTAAAGAACCTGGTTTAGTAGGTACATTGCAAATAGGATTTTTATTTGCAAAAGCTTTTGCTTTAGGCATTAACAAACCTATTATCCCAATAAATCATTTGGAAGGTCATTTTTATTCAGCATCATTAGACAATGAAATTAAATATCCTTCTCTTTGTTTATTAGTTAGTGGTGGTCACACACAGTTAATGATAATTAATAATCCATTTGACATAAAAGTAATAGGCCAAACACTAGATGATGCAGTTGGTGAAGCTTTTGATAAAGTTAGTTCAAGATTAAATTTAGGATTCCCTGGTGGTCCAATTATTGATAATATTTATAAAAATTACAGTGGAGAATACATAAAATTTACTGAACCACACACTGATGGAGAATTAGATTTTAGTTTTAGTGGGTTAAAATCACAAGTTATAAATTATTTTCATAACAAAGAGCAAAAAAATGAACTATTCGATAAAAATCAAATAGCTGCAAGTTTTCAAGAATGCGCTATAAACTATTTAATAAATAAAACAAAAAAAGCTTTAGAAATCTATAAAGTAAATTCATTGATTTTAGCTGGAGGTGTTTCAGCTAATAGCGAATTAAGAAAAAAATTTCTAAATTTAAATAAAAATGCTATAGTACCTAATTTAAAATATGCAACCGATAATGGAGCAATGATAGCTGCTTGTGCATATCAACAATTAAAATTCAAAAAATAATATTTTTTAGAAAAGGTTAAGTAAATGAAAAACAAATTATTGAAATTAAATTTATTGATTCCAGCAATTTCTTTTTCTCCAATTTTATTGACATCATGTTCAATTAATAATGAAGAAGAGTCTTTTCCATTTGCTAATTTTGAAACTATAAATGTTGATGATTTTTTTGAAAACATTGATAATTTAGAATCATTAAATAAATACACAATTAATAAGCTAAATTACGACTTAAACAATAATTTAGTTTCTATAAAAATTAATGGTGTCAGGAGTTATAGAATAAATGATATAAATTCTGACATAAGAATGAACATAGATGGTAATTGATATAATATAAATTATTATCTAAAAAGAGTTCCTAATTTTGATATTAAAAATATCTTAAATCCTTATTTTATAGTAAAAGAAGAAAACAAATATGTTATAAAAAGATCTAACAATAATGATTTAACAAATATTGATATTTTGTTTGAACATACAAATTTAAACAAAATGAATTATTCTTCATATAATGAAGAAATATTAAATTTTTTCAAGGCATATCAAGAAGAAAAAGATATTATCCCTAATATGCAATACCTTATTTATAGTATTAAAAGTAAAATAGATAATAAAAGTAGTGAAGAAATATTAAAAATATTAGAAAATAATTTAAATTCTCTTTTACAATATTTTTCTTTTGTAAATAATGAAAATTTAAAATTTAACAAATTAAAAATCGTTAATTTTTCAAAAGAAGAAAATTACTATAAATTTAATGTGCAAATAGTAGATATTTATGGGAACTCATTAATAAATCAAGAACAAAAAAATACATTTTTTTATATTTAATAAGAACATTTTCATAGTTCTTATTTTTTAAAAAAATGTATTTTTTAAAAATTAATTTGTTGGTTTGAAACCGTTAGGAAATAATGCTGTTGTAAAACTATTATCTTTAAAACCATTTGAATATAATTTTACTAAATTTTCTCTAAATGAGGCTGTTTGAGCAGGATATAATGTTTTGTTAGTACCGTCGATTAAATTATATGCTTTCATTGTTCTTTCACCGAATTTATAATCTTTTGAAACTAATAATGAAGCGAACCTTCCTTCTCTTAAAAGGTCATCAATACTTACGTCAGCACTAACTGAATTATATATACCTATAATTTGACCAAATTCATTATACACAACTGAACCAGAAGCACCATAACTTAATGATGAGAATCTCATTGTCATATTAAAGCCATAGAAATCCATTAATGGACGACCGAATACACTAGTATATAATTGTAAGTTATTTGTAGTTACTCTATTTTCTTGAGAATTTGTAGGATATGCAAAATTAGTTGAATTTTTATCTGTAGCTCTATTATAAGAACTTTCAGTTTCTGATTTACGTTCAGTTGGATTATTACGTGTTCAAACAGCTATACCGTGACCTATTGAAGGATATCCTCCTGTAAAGACATCTTTAGCGTTTGAAAGATTTGCTTCATTACCAGGATTATTAATAGCAGTAATATAATCAATTGTTTGCATATAGCTTGATATGCTTTTATCTGTATTTGGCAATAATGATGCTTTTTTATTTCTATCTATATATTGATCCACAGAAGTTATCGCATCTCTAAACCAAGATCTTAATGATTCTTCTTGCATTTCTGATAAATTTATATCAACTTCGAAAATACCAAAATCAGTATAAGCAGGAATAAATTCATTTTTGTCTATTGCTCTTTTTAAACCTAAATATTCATCTTCTTCAGTTTGCTCTTCTCTTTCCAATTGCTTCATTCTGTTTTTAATTTGTTCTTTAATTCCTTCTTGGAATTCATTTAAATATTGTCTATCAATGAAGTCAAAACCAGCAAAAACTATTTTTGGAGAACTTATACCATTAGTAAATTTAGTTTTAAAAGCAGATGAATCTGTATTTGAAACATTTGTAAATTCATTTGCATTTGCATAATAAATTGTTTTTAAATCATTTTGTTTTGAATAAGCATATCTATTTTCTTTTTCTGGAAAATTAGTTTGTTTTACTTCTGTTTTACCAAAAGATATACTATCAACTTTTCAACCTCTATAATCTTCATAATTTAATAATTTATTTTGTTCATCACTTAATGAATTTGAAAAATCACCCATCACGTGTAAATTTGTTGCAAAAAACAACTTGTACTCGTTTTCATTAAACTTATGATAATCCAAAAGCCATGTTGTTCCTTGGCTACTTGATAAAAATGACCTTTGATTAGCTTGTTTTGAAATATTTATTCCGAATTTTACTGCGAAAGTTCTATCATATATTTCTTTGTATAATGTGTTTTCATCTATTTTATTAAATTTTGAAGCCCAAGCAGGGTATGAGTTTTCAGCAGTTCTATCAAACTTTGGAAAGTTTGGCGGAAAAATAGGTTGATTTCCTTCATCACCGAAACCTGGATATACAGGAGGATTAGATGGATTTTCTTCATTCGGTGGTGTTGGTTGATTTTCACTTGGAGGTGTTGGCTTTGGTGAAGACTGTGATGGTTTTTCTTCATTCGGTGGTGTTGGTGTTGGCTCAGGTGAAGGCTTTGAATTTTCTGGGTTATTTTTTAATGAAAACATCTTTTTTATAGTACTTTTAAATAAAATATCAGTCTCTCCTAAAAAGATGTTTTTTATTAAATAAGTTGCTGGTGATTTTAAATTAGAAATATCAAAAATTGCTTCTAATTCATCACTTTTTATTATATTAACTTTATTTGCAATTATTTTTTTAGAATCAGAAACTAATTCCATTTTAATTACTTTATTTTTAGCATTATTTATGTCAATATTAGAAATTTTTATATGCAGATTGTTTTGATCAACAATTAATGATGAAACCTCTTCTTTTGAGGTATTTTCAAATGGAGAGCAAGCAACTACAATTCCACTAATTGAAAATAATGAACTTGTTTTAAGTATATTTATTAATCTTTTTTTCATATTTTAATTATAAAACTATGAAAAAATAAAATATAAAAAATTAAACTTTTTTTAAAATTGCCCCATATTTTTCATCTAATTTTAAGTCTTTTCTTTAGCACAATTAAAAAATTATATAATTTAGTTATAGAGATAATAAAAGAAATAGGTAACAATGATTAAAAACAAATTTATTTTATTCTCAACAGTATGTAGTATCACTTTTTTGTCCTCTTCATGTAATACTATAAAAAATCAAAATAACTACTCCAACAAAGTTGATGATGTAAAAAAGGATGAAGAAAAATCTAAAATTGATATTTTAAAAGTATCAAAAATACGAAATTTAGTTAGAAATCAAAGAATTGAAAATTTAAAAAAACCTCAAAAGAGTAATATAATTGATTATCTAGACATTAATAGTAATGATAATAACGAATTTTATAAAAATAATTATATTGTTATTAAAACTTTTGATGAATTTGAAAAAATAATGTATAAAAATTCAACTTTAGATAAAATTGATAAAACTACTTTACTTTATCAAAATGTAAAAAATTATAAAAAAGATAATCAATTTCATACTTTTTTAAAAAACAAATTTGAAAATCAATTCTTAAATAATATTTCCGTTGAACAAATTTTGAAAAATAATAATATATTTTAATAAGTAATTTTAACAAAAAAGAACTTTAAAAAAGGCAAAATTAAAACTTTTGGATTAGGAATAAATAATGAAGATTCAAATTTAGAAGTTACTAAAATATTATTTTTTGATAAAAAATATAAATATTCTTTTTCTGATAAATTAATGACTACTGCAGTTTCTTATTCTCCAACTAATGATTTAGAAGTTCATATAATCCCTAAATCTAAAGAAATTAAAATAGAATTATTAGAAACAGATGATGAAATATTAGATTTTTATAAAGAATTATCTGATTATTATAGTAAAAACAACAATTAATTGTTAATTAAAATATCTCAAGAAAACTTGAGATATTTTAATTATTTTTCATTATTTTTTGCGTTTGTCATTTGTCTCATGACTGCATTAATTTGACTTTCGCTTGCTTTACGACCCATTTGTGCAAACATAGCTTTAATCATATTTCTAGTGATAGGAGGATTTTCACGAATTTGTTTTTCAAACACTTTTCTAGCAATGAAAAATCCTGCAATACCTCCTATAATTAGTGTTAATATTGCAACACCAACTACAAGACCTATTCAAGCACCTGTTCCCATATATACTCCTTAATTATAAATATTTACTTATATTTTATCATTTTATCATATATATCATTATTTAATGACTTAATAGTTTCACTTATTAAATTAGTAGCAGAAATTAAATCATTTATGCTACAAACACCTATTGGAGAATGTAAATATCTTTGAGGCAAACTAATTGTTAATGTAGCGGCACCACCTTTTGCATATTGTAATTGAGCTGCATCTGTTCCGCCACCCATTGCAATAAATTTATAATGCATTATATTTTTTTCTCTCCCTATTTTTGACATGTACTCTACTAATTTTGGATTTGCAATCATGCCACCATCCATTATTCTAATAGCGGCACCATGATTTAATTTTGTAGTTCCTTGAATTGTACCTATTGTGTCATGGCTACTTGTTGTATCAAGAGCTATTGCAATTTGCGGATCAATCAATGAAACAGATGTTTTAGCTCCTCTTGTTCCAACTTCCTCTTGCACAGTTCCTACTAAATATAAATCTACTGACAAATCAATATTTTCTAATTGTTTTGCAATATATTCTAAAACTGTAACACCGGCTCTATTATCCATTGCTTTTCCTGCAACTAAATCTTCGTTATCAAAGTTAATGGTTTCTCCAGACATTAAAACAAGATTACCTATTTCAACACCTTTTTCAATTGCTTCTTCCTTAGAATAGAATCCAAAATCAGCATATAATTCATTCATTGTTACTGCTTTAGTTCTTTTTTCAGCTTCTAATATATGTATTGATGTGTGCCCAAATACTCCATCAAATCTTTTACCATCTTTATTAATTAAAGTAGCTTTTGTTCCTATTACTGTATTTGGTCAAATGCCACCTATTGCACTTAAAATAATTTGCCCATTATTTTCTATATTTCTTACATAAAAACCTACTTCATCCATATGTGCCGCAACCATAAATTTAATAGCATTTTTTACTTTTGATTTTTTAAATAAAATAACTGAACCGAAATTATCATATGAAACTTGATAAACTTTTGTATTAACTTTATTTATAAGCATTTCAGCAACTTTTTCTTCATGTCTAGAAGGTCCTTCTACCTCTAAAAATTCTATTAGGCTTTTTTTAAATTCTTTTTTATTTATTTCATTCATACTAATCCTCACTTGCTGGCATAAATCCATTATGCATATCTTCCATTAAAACATCTTTGTATCTTTTATTTGGATTATACTTTCTATCATATTCATTAATGTAATAAACATATATTAAAACGTAATCTCTTAAATATCTATAATTATTTGTGCTATTAGAATTTGGTTCTGTTCTAAATCTTCTAGAAGGTGTTCCAGATCAATAATTTTCTATCGGTTCTATAGTAAGACTTAAACCAATATTAGTTATATTACTTGTGTATTTTCTAGATAATTCTAATTTATGAGGTGAAATAGCGGTTTCAAAAGCTTCTCTAAAACCACCTCTTAAATGCGGCTCAACAAAATTTCAAAACGTTCAAGAACCTGCATTTTTACTCAATGTAGCTGCTAAAAATGCAAAAGTTCTTCATACAGCTTGATAACCTTTTGAATTTCTTTTAACCTCATTAATATTCGAATAAACAGTATTTGTTTCTAATAATTCTTTTACATATGATTTTAATAATGGTGTTACAAAAGCCCTAATTAAATGTCTTAATTTTCCTTTTATAACATCAACAAAACCATTAAATCCTACTTCAAAATTACTATTATTTTGATTCCCTTCACCAAAAGGAATTGCAAAAATACCTTTATTAATATTTAATGGTGAAGAAGCAAAAATTCAATTTATAAAATCTCTATAATCATCTACATCAACTCTACTTAAAATATTTTCTAATAATGGTATGTTTTCAAATATTTTTGAAAGTTGAATATTACCGTTTTCAGAACTTATAAATGATAATGCACCTTTTTTAATAGCACTTATTAAAGCATTTCCCAATCCTTCATTTTTATACCTGCTTAAATTTTTAAATGTATCAAAAATATTATTAACTACATTGTTTAAAATATTAGTTTGTGCAACTGAGTTTAATAATGAATACATAAATTTTTGCCCTATGATATCATCGGTTTCAACATTTGTTCATTCATTTTTTCTCATAGAATCAGCAAGTATTTTTCCTATAGTATAAGAAATTTCATTATTTTCAGAAAGTAATTGTTTTATTCAATCTTTTAGAGCTTCTTTAACTATTGTTGCATTTGAACTTCTAAAAAATGCTTCAATTGCATAAATTCATTCATTAAATTGAGCGTATTTATCAACATTATCAAAAACTTCGTTTAAAAAAGCATTAAGTATTTTTTGAACATGTTGAGATTTTAATAGTGCAATGAATGCATTTCTTGAACTTTGTTCAGTTAATCCAAATTTAGTAAGAACATTTGCTAAATTAAAATCATCAATAAATTTATTCACTAATCTATCATCGCTTGTAAAACCTTCAACAATTTTTAAAATATCAATCTTTAATATTTCCTTGTGTTTTCTAGCTGGATTACTTGTTAATACAGTTTTAATAAAATTAAATTCAGTTACTTTTAATCCTTTAACTAAAATAGATCCTATATTAGCTAAAATATTTGTTAAAGAATCATATTCATTAACAGTAGTTGAAATAGTTTCTGCAAAATTATTAACTAATTTTAAGTCAGTAACTAATTGCGGCAAGCTTTTTAATAAATCATCAACAAAAGCTATATTTCTATTATCATTTACATCTATATAATATTCACTTAAATGCTCTTTTCATAGCCCTTTTAGTAATTTATGTACTGATGAATTAGATAATATTGTATTTATTATAGAACTAAAACTATTTGTTAATTCTTTTACTCTTTCTGGGTTTTTAGTATATATTCTTAAAATTTCTACCAAATTATTTGCTTGTTCATATTCATTTATATTATCAACAACATTAGAAACAACATTTCTAATTACAGATTGAATACCTTCTTGGTTTTCTAAAATACTTCTAAAAATATGATTAAAATCATTTTCATCAATTGATTTCAAAATATTTTTAATCTTTTCAGGAAGTTTATTGAATATTTTTTTGCCAAGTTCTGCTTTAGTTCCAAGATATTCAAAAACATTAGATATAAATTGTATTAATAATTCTTTATTTCCGTCTATAACATCTCTAGAAACTATAAGTTTTATTAACTTTGTGAACTGTTCTTCTCAATCTGAATTTTCAAATTTTTCTAATAACTTTTGACCAATTTTACTTGTTAAATTATTAAAATCGATATTTAAACCAAATTCAGCTAAATCATCAACAAAAGTAGAAATTAATAAATCTGTTAAACCTAAAAATTCATTTATTTTTGGAAACGCTAGCAATGATTTGCTTATAAAAGAAATCATATTGGACTCTTCAATATTTTTTATTAATACATTTGAATTAGACATCCCTTTATAAATATAAGAACTTATGACAAACCTTACATCATTATCTCTTATTAAAAGTTCTACAATTTCTTTTATATTTTCTTTTATTTGATTTTTTCTTTGTTCATCAGATAATAAAGTTTTAATAATCAAATCATAATCTTTTATTTGGTCGAAAGAGGTTATTTTATAGTCAAATAAACCATTTTTTATAAATAATTTTAAAACATTTTTTAATGGTTCTGAATTAGTCAAACTATTTATGACATTACCTATTTGATCAGTTGAGAAAATAGGAGGTTGAACACCTGGAATTTTTTCTAATAATTTTATTATTAATAATTTTGTTTCTTCATAAGAAGCCACTTTTTGTATAAAATCATAAACATTATCAAAAGCATTAGAATTTATTATATTATTTATTGCTTTATTAATTAAAGTTTTAAAAGTTGAAGAAGTAGATAAATCCTCATGTGTTAAATTAACTAATGAATTTGAAATAGAAAATATAAAATTTTCGAATTCTGTTGTTTTTATAGAGTTTTTAAATAAGTTATTAAAGTTTTCGATTGAAATAAATTCTTTAATTTCTGGAGCTTTTTCAATTATTAAATTTGATAAATAATTTAAAAAATTATCATTTTTAGAATAAGTTCTTACAATATTATTTAACAATTTATTTAATGTATTTTTATGATTAGTTAATAATGTATTTTTATCTAATTCTTTAATAATGTTTAAAGCAAACGAATCTAAATTTTTATTTTCTAATTTTTCTTTAAATTTATTTATTAAGCTATTAAGAAAAATATTTAAATCAAAATTTTTACCATTATTTGACAATTCCTCAATTACTTCATTAAAAATAAAATCATCTATATCCAACAAATTATATACACCGCTAATACTATCATAAATATCAGTGTATAATGAATGTATTTCATCTCTTGATATATTAATCGAAACATCATTATTATTTATTGTTAATTGAGTTAATTTATCAATTAAAAATTCTTTTATTTTGCTTGTAGATAAAACTTCTTTTATTAATAAGCCAATTTTTAAAGCAACAAAACTTTTATTTTCATTTGTTGATAATCATTTTTTTATAAAGGTATCAAATGATTCTAAATCACTCCACAATACAGAATCATCAAATACAGCTTTTTTCAAGATATTTTCAATAATTTCAGAAGTAGTTTCATTTTCTATTAATATTGTAGATACATCTATAAATTCATTTTCATTAATGTTTATATAATTATTAATATTTTCAATAATAATGTTCTTAACATTTTCATTATGAATAATAAATTTAAATAGTTTAATAAGCTCATTTAAAGAATTTTTATCTAACATTTTTTTAGCTAAAAAATTTATTAATTGTTTTAAATTACTTATTTTTTTAACTTCATCATATTCTGTATCAAAAATAGAAGTAAACAATTTAGTAAATAAAAGTTTAAAGTTACTGTTTTCAAAAACTTCATTTAAAACTTTTTTGCTTTTTTCTTGCTCTAAAAATGTTAAATTATCTTTTAAATTTTCATATAAATAATTAACCAATTCTCCCTTTAAATTTTCATTATGTTTTAAATAATCATAAAAATTATCCAAAAACTTATTTAAAGTTAATTTATTATTTTTTAATATATTAGTTGATCAAATTTCTTTAAAAGTTTTTAAGATAGAATCCTCAAAATTTGCTGATAGTAAATTTTCCTTAAATGAGTTAACAAAAATACTCATTATATTAGAAAAATCAAAATCATTTTCTTTTAATTTATCAAAAACACTATTAAAAATTTGTTCGAAATTAAATGCTTCTGAAATTTTGTCAAAATTTTCAAAAATATCTAAAAATAATTCTTTTCTACTATTTTCATTTATATTTTTTGTTAATTCTGGATATTTAGATATTTCTTTTTCAATTTGTTTTATTAAAACTTTTTTAAATGAATTATTATTTATTAAAAATTTCAATAAATTAAACATTTTATTTTTTAATAAATTCAAATTATCAAAATTATTAATGTAATGAATAAAAGAATTTTTTATATTGAAATTTTCTTTTAATATATTTGGAAAAATAATTTTAGATATTGTTTCTTTTATTAAAAAGTTAAAATCCGGATTTGAAAATAATTCATTAAAGAACAAAATATAATCATTTGAATTTAAAGTTTTAAAAATATTTTCATTAGATAAATTGTCTTTTATTTCTCTAACAATAATAGAAAAATCGTCTAAATTAATAATATTTATTAATAAAGAATTTATTTTCTCTAAATTATCGTTAGTTAAAATTCTAGAAATAATTTTTTCTAACAGTTCTTCAATAGAATTTGAAGAAACAACTTCATTTGCTGAAAGCTCAAAGAAATTAAATATAAAACTATCAAAAATATCTAAAAATTCATCAGAATTAAAGATAGACTTAACTATATTTTTTAATGACTCAAAATTAATTTCAGTACCTAAATGTTGGCTTATTTTTTCATTAATTAAATTAGAAATTTTTTCAATTAATGAATCATTATTTTTATATTTATTAAATAAATTGATAATTAATTGTTTTAAGATGTTTTTATTACTTAAATACTTTTCATTAGAAAATAAATTTTTAGCTGTTTCTAAAATTAAATATTTAATATCTAATTTTTTTATTTTTTCAATAGAAGATGATTTAATTTCTAAAATTAATTCTTCATTATCAATTTTTGTACCATTTAAACTTAAATATTTTAGAAAAGTTTCTGAAATATTTCTTAAAATATTTGTTTTCTCGTCAAATTTTAATATTAAATTAATGTTGTCTTTTAAAACTATTTTAAAGTCGTTTTCGTTTAAATTATTAGATAAATCACTATTTAAAAATAAATAATCATATAAAATATCAATTATATTTTCATTAAAGAAATTATCGCCTATTAAAGATTTTAAAAGTGAAGTTAATTCATTAGAAACATTTTTATAATTATCATTTTCTAGCCAGTTTTTTAAAATATCATTAAAATCTATTTCATTAAATAAATCAACATCTTTATTTAATAATCCTTTTTTAATAAAATCATTTAATAAAAATTTAAAATTAGGATTATTAAAAATTGTTTCTATGAAATTATCAACTCTTTCATCTTCTATTATGTTAGAAAGTCTTTTATTGATTTTTAAAAGCACTTTTTTAATAGCTTGTTTTATTTCTTCATAAGACAAGGTTTTTTTAATTATAGAAGTAAATGAATCATAAATATTAGTTGAGATTGCTTTATCAAAAAACAATTTTATTAAATCCTTAATATTTTCTATACTATTCAATTCTTGCTCTTCTATATTTATAGCAAAATTTACTAAAGAATCTATAAAATCGTCTATTTCGACTCCATTTAGTATTTTAGAAATAACTTTAACTAAATTTTCTTTTTCGATTATTTCAGATATTTTTTCATTATTTTTATCTGTATACAATAAATCAACAATTAATCTTGGCAAATCATATTTTAATGAAAAATAATTTAGACTATTCTTTAATAAATTTGAAATTGTGCTTTCATTTTCATTTAATTTTGATTCAGAAAGAATTTTTATAAAATCTATAATCAATTCTTGCGTGTTTTCATTGTTGAATAAATTAATTAATTCTCCAAATGATTGTTTTAATGATTTTTTCAAATCAAAATTTAAAATATCGTTAGATAAATTATTCAATAATGAGCCAGTTACTTTCTCAATCAAATTTAATTTATTATTTGTTTTTTCAAAAGAAGAAAGAAGTGAATCTATAGTATCAACTAGTTTTTGTTCTTCTAAATTAGCTGATAAAATATTATTTTTAAAAACTGTTTTGCTTAAAGTTTTAGAGATAATTTGTCTAGCTTCATTATCCTTTAAAATTGAATTAGTTATACTATTTAAGCCCTTTTTTATAGCTAATTTATTATTATCATTTGAAATAAATACTTTTCATAAATCATTGTAGTTATTTGCATCTGAATATTTATTAGAATCGTCTATTAAGTTTAATATTAAATCAGAAATTAAAGTTTTTATATTTTCATTATTTATTATTTTTTGTGATAAAAGTAAAAAATCTTCATTTGAAATATATTCACTTATACTTTCAAAATTTGCTACATTAGAAATTTTTTCTAAAACATTTTTTGAAAGGTCTGTTTTAATTATGTTTTGAAAAACGTTTGATATAAGAGTTCTAAATTCTTCCTTATTTTCTTTTAAAAAGTCAATCTGGAAAAAAGTTTTTATTAAATTAACAACTAATCCTTCGTTTGTAAAAGCCTCTTTTAAAGAAAATAGAAGATTTTTATAATTTACACTTTCTGATCCGGGTTCACCGTTATTATCTCAATCAGTGTTTAAATAAATAAATTGTGTTTTTTCTAGAGCTCTTGGTATGTATTTAGATTTAATAAATCATTGTTTTATCAAATCTCAGTTTTCACCGTTATTTCTATCAAAAAACTCTTTTAAAGCTAACCCTTCTTCATTTTTTAAAATTGATGATTCGAAGAAAGAATTATAAAGTGCGTTTAACATTCCTTCATACACAAATTCTCTATTTAAAACACGATTAAAAAAGTTATCTTTACTTTTAAGATTTTTATATTTTAAAAATATTTCGTCTTCAAAAAAAGTATATTTATCCATATCATTTTCAAAAATTAAATTTATTTTTTCATAATGGTTAAATAATTCAATTTGATTTAAAAAAGATAAGCTATCGCTTTTTAAAAAATTACTACTTCAATTTATGTTGTTTGAATTTATTTCTTCAATATTTCTTGAAGAAATAATTAATTTTGCAAACACATCCTGTGCCATTTTTTTATAACCAAAACTCGAAGGATGTATTTCTATTAAGTTAGGTACTAATTTAATTAAATTTTTATTTCAAAATACATTGTCATAAGAATCAATAAAATTTATTCCATTTGCATTTGCTACACTTTTTATTTCGTTATTCAAAAGATCCAATAATATTTTACCAATACTTATTGTTTCAGAATCAGAATTCAATTGTGTTGGAATTAAAGAGTCCAAAACCTTAGAAATATGTGCTAATGGCATTGGATAAGAAATAAAATTTATATTTGTTGTGTTTGTAAACTTTTTTAATTTTTCAATAAATAAACTTTGTCTATTATTAATAGTTGAAAACACTTCATCTAAAGTGCTACTAAATAATGAAATTAATTTGCTTATTTTTAAATCATTATTTTGAATTTCTGTAATTAAATCTATAAAAGGAATTTTAGAAAAAGAATTTGTTAATACTTCTATAAAATCATTAGCACCAAGTGTTATTGTAATTAAATTAGCATCTTCAAGTCTTTTCAATAGTTCATTTCTAAATGCTTCTATATCATTCCCAAAATAAAAATTAAGTAAATCAAGTTGATCCTTATTTAGAGAATCCTTTACATTAGGATAATCTAACATTAAAAATCAATCTTGTATAGTTGAACTTGTTCTTGCAAAATTTTTAAAAGATTGTAATTTGTTTTCTTCTATTTTTTGAAAAAATGATGCTAAATAAGAAGGAAAACTTATACCAGATAATTCTTTAGTTTTTTCATTTAATTCGCCTGGATAATCTTTATCTAAATTTGCATCAAAACCAGCAGATATTGAATCTCCCAATGCAACATAACGTATTTTTTTATCTTGAGTGATAAAATCAATGCTTTTATTTCTATCATCTAATTTAATAATTTCGTTACTTTTATCAGTTATTTCTATTTTTTCTATTTGTTTTGGAATTTCAGGAATAACTAATTCTTTATTCGTATCATTTATTTTTAAATCCGGCGATGATTTTTCAAGTTTTTTATCTCCAATTGGAATATAACTTAACCCAATAGCTAAAGAAATAGTTGCAGCTAAAGTTATACCACTACCAATCAAAAGAGGTTTAAGTTTTATTTTCATTTAAAACTCTCCTTGCAAATTTAATAATTATAAATATTATAACTATAAAAAAATAAATTATATTTATTTTCTTACAACAAAAAAAATACCAAAAAAACTTATTTATAGTCATTTTGGTATCATTATTTTTTTTTATTAATTTTTAGTATGTTTTTTTACTAATTTTATTCGTGATTTAGCTCTAATATTTCTTAAATTAATTATTGTTGCTTTATATTTAATTAAAGGATTATTTAATTCAAAATTTAATATTTTACCTTTTCTAAATCCTAATTTATTTTTTTCTTTTTCTTCGCTTGTTTCTTTTATTGCTGTTAAAACACTAGCAGAAATTATTCCACCAGGAGTTGCTATTATAGCAATACCAATAACAGACAATATAGGTATTATAGCCTTTGTTATATTACTTTTAGGAGTAAAGTCTCCATAGCCAATAGTAGTTAATGTTATTGCTGCAAAATAAAGTGTATCTCCAAAAGTTTTAACAGTTGAAGGATTTTGTTCATAATAACTTTCTAACGAAGAGTATTTTTTTTCTATTTCAACCAAATGTCTTACATACTCAGTTTCTGTATAGTAAACTACTATAGAAAAAATGAATAATAATACAATTGTTAATAAAATTATGTTTATTATTATAACTCTGTCATTTTTTATAGCATAAGAAATCTTTTTAAAAGAAGCAAAAATATTTAATAACATTATTAATCTTAAAATTCTAATTATTCTAAAAGCTTTCATTGTTTCAACAAATTCGTTTTTAGTACCAATTTGAACAGAAATTAAACCCGCTAATGATGGTAAAAAGTTTAACACTAAAATAATGAAAGCACTAGTAAAAGGATATAAGGTTATTGACTTCCAAACTTTATTATGATAATTATCTCTAAAAGGATAGGTAATTCAATTTCCTAAAAGATCAATTAAAAAAATAAAAAAAGAAGTAAATTCAATAATTTTCATTATTTTAATAAAAGTATTTATTGCCGCAATATTCTGAGGCTCATTGATTTGCTTTTCTTGAATACTTGTTAATAAAATAAAACTAACAAATCCTATTAAAACAAAAAAAGCTATAATAATTGCATATAAATTTCTTAATATTTTTGTCCAAAAATATTTTTTTATAGAGGTTTTTGGTATTTCAGATTCTGATGAAAAAATGATACTTAAAACTTCTCAAAAAGTTTCTTTATATTTATTAGATATTGCATCATGAATTTCTTTTTTATTTACTAATATATTCATATTACTATTATATAAAAAACATAATACTATGAAAAGTATTATGTTTTTAAATTATTCTTCTATATCGAAATCATTATCTTCGTTTGAAAACTCTTCCTCAGAATCACCATAATCTTCAATATAATCATCACCGTCAACAGTTTCTTCTTGATCATCAACAAATAATGATTCATATTGGCTAAATATATTTTCTTGTGTTATTAAATCAAAATTAATTTCATCTTCATTAATATTATCAGCAAATATTTTTTCTTTTCCTGTTGATTCATATTTACCTGAGAAATATGATTTAGGATCACGTATATCATATTTACCATTTTCTTCAAACAATGAGTTTGTTCCCGCAGGTATTTTATGACCTAAAATAATATTTTCCTTCAATCCTCTTAATTTGTCAATTTGTGCTCTTATTGAAGCATTAACAAGAATTCTAGGAGTTTCTTGATATGAAGCAGCTGCAAGAAATGAATCTGATAATAAAGGTGTTTGTTTTGCACCTTTAATTTTAACTTCACCAAATGGAGGTTTTTTACCTTCAACTATTAATTTAGCACTTTCTTTTTGATATGTAAATATATCAACTAAGCTACCATTAAAGAATTTAGAATCACCTGGATCAGTTATTTGAATTTTTGAAAGCATTTGACGAATAATAATTTCTATATATTTATCAGCAATAGTTATACCTTGTAAACGATATAGTCTTTGAACTTCTTTTAAAATATAATTTTGAACTGAGCGAGTATCTGCAACTTTTAATAATTCATTTAAAATTATAGGACCTTCACCAATTTTTTGGCCAGGTTTAACAAAATCATTAACTTTAACTCTAATTTTACTTCTATTTCTAACAGTAAATATTTTAGAATCTAAAACAATTTGATTGTTTTCATTTCTTCTTTTATATTCAACTTTAATGTTATACACATCACTATTAGAGTTTCCTTCTTTAGAACTTGAAATTTCTGTTACTGTACCGTATGTGTCTGAAATAACAGCTGGACGTCCTCATGGAGAATCATAAGCATCTATAAGTTCCATTAAGCGACCAAAACCACCAGTAATATCTTCAACACCAGCAACACCACCTGTATGGAATGTACGCATTGTTAACTGTGTACCTGGTTCACCAATTGATTGAGCTGCAACAACTCCAACTGCTTCACCTATGTTTACAACACGGTTAAGTGCTAAATCTTTACCATAACATTTTTTACATACACCATTTTGTGTGTAACATGATAGAACAGATCTTATTTCAACTTCTTCTATACCGTTTTTAATAATTTTTGATGCTATTTCAGGGGTGATTAATTGATTGTCACCAATAATTAAATCACCATTTGAAGTATAAACTGGTTTTGTTGTGAAACGACCTTCAATTCTTTCTTCAAGACTCTCAATAACTGTGTCAGTTTTAGTGTCTCTAATATCTTTAACAATCATTCCATAATCTGTTCCACAATCTTCTTCTTTTACTACTATACCTTGAGCTACGTCAAATAGTCTACGAGTTAAATAACCTGATTTAGCAGTGTTTAAAGCAGTATCTGTAAGACCTTTACGGGCACCATGAGTTGATGAATAAAATTCATACGCTGTTAACCCATCCAAGAATGAAGATTTAACAGGGATTTCAACTGTTGAACGAACAACTCTTTCATTTTCAGCATCAGCTTTAAGAGTTTTTGTATTATTGTTCATAAGACCACGCATACCAGCTAATTGAACAAAGTTACTTGAATTACCACGAGCTCCTGAAGTTAACATCATAAATAATGGATTATCTGGATCTTGTTTTGTAACTTCTTTAAGTTCTTTTTCAATTGAATCTTTAATTTCTGATCATTTTTTAATTGTTAAAGCATATCTTTCATCGTCTGTTACAAGACCTTCATCAAATCATTTTTTAATTTCTTCAATATATTTATCACCTTCTTTTATTTTATTTTTTGTTGAAGGCAATGTTGTAACATCACTAATAGCAATTGTTGTACCTGATTTTGTTGAATAATTATAACCAAGTGATTTAATAGCATCAAGTACATTAGCCACAATATTTGTATATCTAAATCATACTTTTTCTAATAACTCTGTATATTCATCAATAGTTCAAATAACATCTTCTGGATTATTTTTAGCTAATGATTTTTCATATATTTTAGCATGTTCATCACGAATAATGTTTTCTAAAATTTCAACATGATTTATATCTAATTGTTTACCGTTAAAATCTGTTAACTTAGCACATAAATCAAATACTTTTGAAGTATCATTTGGTTCTAATTCATTAATAACGCTAGCAACTGAAGACATATTAACTATTGCAACATATCTATCATATACACGACGTACAATTTTAGCTATGTCTTTTTTGCTTAAAGGTAAATTAGTAGGTAGAGAAGATATATACTTATTAAAGTCTGTTCCATAAGGTAATGTATATTTGTCTAAATATTCCTTATTTGAAGATGTATACACTTTTTCGTCTTCCCTTGATTTACCAAAAATAAATTCAAAACTTTCAGGAAAAGCTCTGTTAAAAATAAATTTACCAACCGTTGATACAAAATATTTCTTGTTATCATCAGTGTTTAATCTTTTTTTATTAACTTCAGAAATTGGCAATACAACTCTAGCATGTAAAGAAATATTTTTTTCATCATAAGCTCTTAACATATCTTGACATGTTGCGAAAAACTTACCTTCACCTTTTGCTAATTTTGAACCATCTAAATCAATTGATTTCTCCATAGTTAAGTAATATAAACCTAAGATAATATCTTGACCAGGGTTAATAATAGGTTCACCATCTTTTGGTCCTAAAATATTTTTAGAAGCTAACATTAATTCTCTAGCTTCCCTAACAGCTTCATCACTAATTGGGACGTGAACAGCCATTTGGTCACCATCAAAGTCCGCATTAAATGGAGTACATGTTAAAGGATGTAACTTGATAGCTTTACCACGTATTAAAACCGGTTCAAATGCTTGAATTGAAAGACGGTGCAATGTTGGTGCACGGTTAAGTAAAACTGGTCTTCCTTCAATAGCTTTTTCAACATATGGTCAAATAATTGGGTCTAAGTTTTCAATAGCTTTTTTTCCAGCTTTAATAGAACTTATATTATTATTTCCATTTACAAGTTCTTTTATAATTCATGGTTCAAATAATTTAGCAGCCATTTCACGAGGAATACCAACTTGATGCATTTTTAGTTCAGGGCCAACAACTATAACTGAACGACCTGAATAGTCAACACGTTTACCTAGTAGATTTTGACGGAAACGACCTTTTTTACCAGTTAGCGCATCACTAATTGATTTTAATGGTCTTCCTTCTTTAGAAGCTACAGGATTTGGTTTTTTTCTAATATTATCAACTAAAGCATCAACAGCTTCTTGAATCATACGATATTCGTTTTGTTTGATCAACATAGGAGCATCAGATTCTTCTCATTTTTTAAGACGATTATTTCTAATTATTATACGACGATATAATTCATTAACGTCACTTGTAGAATGACGACCACCATCAAGTTGAACAAGGGGTCTTAAATCAGCAGGAATAACAGGTAAATCATAAATAAGCATTGATTTAGGATCTTGTCCAGAAGCTATAAAAGAATTTATTACAGTTAAACGTTTATATAATTTACTTCTTTCATGAACTTTTTGTCCAGCTGTATTTCCTGATTTTGCTATTTGAATATTTAATTCAGCAATTTCTTTTTCAACAAATTTAGCTTCTTCTTCTAAATCAATATGTTCTAAAAGATATTCAATAGCTTTTGAACCAGTTGAAATATGAGCATCTGAAAATTCATGAATTATTTCATTATATTCATAAAAATCAATACCATAATCTTTACCCATTTTAGAAGTAGCGTATTCTTCTAAATCCATTATAGATTCGCTTATTATTTCATATTCTTCAGAATCTTTATCAAATCTATTTCTCAATTCATTTAAAGCATCAGTATAAACAATACCAGCTTCTGAAATGTCAATTATTGAGTTTTTTTGTAAACTTTTTAAACCACCATCTTCTAATACTATATGGCTTTTGTAATATATTAATTTTTCTAAATCGCTTTTTGAAACAACTTTAGAACTATTAGCAACTCTTAATCCTAATAATTTTGCAATAATTGAATGGTCTATTTTAAAGAATCAAAAGTGAACAACAGGATTTTGTAATTCAATATGACCCATTCTACTTCTACGAACCATTTTTGGTAAAATAGTTGGCTTATACTTTTGACACATTTGTGTTTTTTCACAAGTTGTGCCTTCATCACTTTTCTTATATTTTGTACTACAAATTGGACACTTGTAATCAGTTGTAGGACCAAAAATTAATTCGTCAAATAAACCTTCACGTTCAGGCTTATAGCTTTTATAATTAATTGTTTCAGGTTTTGTAACCTCACCTTTTGATCAATTTCTAACATCATCACGAGTGGCGATAGACAATCTAACGTTTTGAATAGTTTTGTTACGAATTTTATTAATGTTATTCATCTAAGCCTCCTTGTACACTTGGTGCAATATCAAAGTGTTGTGAAAATTCTTCATCTTCTTCTTCGATTGAAGTTGTATCTAATTTCATACCTAAACCTTTTAATTCATAACTCAATACGTTAAATGATTCAGGAGTTCCAGGGTTTGGTAATTCTTTTCCAGAAACTAAAGCTGAATAAAGTTGATTACGTCCTGAAATATCATCTGATTTGTAAGTAAGTATCTCTTGTAAAACATTTGTTGCTCCATATGATTCAATAGCTCATGTTTCCATTTCGCCAAATCTTTGTCCACCGTTTTGACTTTTACCACCAAGTGGTTGTTGAGTAATAAGTGAATATGGGCCAACTGAACGAGCATGCATTTTATCATCAACCATATGGTTAAGTTTAAGCATATACATAACCCCTACTGAAACAGGTTTATCTATTTTTTCACCTGTAATAGGATCAATTAAAATTTGTTTTCCTGAAACTGGTAACCCTGCTTCCTCAATAGCTGCTTGAATATCTTCTTTTTTAATACCATCAAAAACAGGTGTTACAAATTTACATCCTAATTTTCTTGCAGCCATACCTAAGTGAATTTCAAGAACTTGACCAATGTTCATACGAGAAGGAACCCCTTGTGGATTAAGCATAACATCAACAGGTGTACCATCTTCTAAATGTGGCATATCTTCTTCAGGAAGAATTACTGAAACAACACCCTTATTACCGTGACGACCAGACATTTTATCACCAACTCTAATTTTTCTTTTTACAGCAATAGAAACTTTAACAATTTTATCAATTCCATCTTCTAATTGATCTTTGTTTTCTCTACTTAAAATTTCAACTCCAATTATTGTTCCATTATGGCCATTTTTTACTTTTAATGAAGTATCTTTAACATTCATTTGTCTTTGGCCTAAAACAGCTGATAATAATTTCTCTTCTTGACTTGGATTATCATCACCTTTTGGAGAAACACGACCAACTAAAACATCTCCTGGTGTAACTTCTGAACCAACTAAAACTATTCCTCTTTCGTCTAAATGTCTAATTGAATGTTTAGAAACGTTTGGAATATCTCTTGTTAATTCATCAACACCAGCTTTTGAAGTTCTAAATTGAATTGTTTGTTCTTCTATATGAATAGATGTTAAAACATCTTCTTTTACAAGTCTTTCATTTAAGATAACAGCATCTTCATAGTTAAAACCTTTATAAGTTGTAAAAGCGACTAATAAGTTTTTACCCAATGATAACTCACCATTTTTAAATGAAGAACCGTCAACTAATAAATCATCTTTTTTAACTTCTTGACCAACTTTTACTAATGGTCTTTGATGAATAACTGTATCCTGGTTTGAACGTTGGAAGTTTTTAAGATTGTAAGTATCAAGTGTACCTTTTTTATTTCTTATTTTAATTTTTGAACCGTCTGCAAATTCAACTATACCATCTTGTTTTGCTCTAAAGTTTGCAGCAGAATATTTGGCTATATCAGCTTCTGTTCCTGTCGCAACAAAAGGAGCTTCTGTTTCAATTAATGGCACTGATTGACGTTGCATGTTTGAACCCATAAGTGCACGGTTAGCATCATCATTTTCTAAAAATGGTATACATCCAGCTGCAACAGAAACCATTTGACGTGATGCAACTTCTATATAGTCAACATCTCTTGGTGTTCCAATAATATAATTGTAATTTTTTCTAATAGTTAAAAATTCATCTGTAATTCTATTATCTTCATTAACATGTACTGTTGATTGCCCTATATTAAAACCGTATTCATCAGCAGCTGTTAAGTATTCGACAGTTGAATAATCAACTACACCATTATTAACTTTAAAATATGGCGTTTGAAGAAAACCATATTCATTCACACCAGCATAAATAGCTAAGTTTAATATTAAACCGATGTTAGGTCCTTCTGGTGTTTCAATTGGACAAATTCTGCCATAATGAGTTGCATGAACATCCCGAACTTCGAATTGAGCAGTATAACGGTTAAGACCTCCAGGTCCTAAAGAAGTAATACGGCGTTCATTTGAAATTTCTGCAAGTGGATTAATTTGATCCATAAATTGAGAAAGTTTTGATGAGTTAAAGAAAGTTTTCATTTGATTAGAAACTAACTTGTTATTAGTAATATTTTTTGGTGTTACTTTCTCAGGATCTTTAGCTGTCATTCTTTCACGAGTTGTTTTTTCTAATCTTAAAATACCAACATTTAATTGATTTTGTAATAATTCACCAACAGAAACTATTCTTTTATTAGTCATTGAGTCTGGATCATCATCTTGACCAACGCCTTCTAATAAATTAAAGTAATAACTAATTGCAGCTACTATATCTGATACTAATAAATGTTGTTCGTTTGATTGAGGATCATTTCCGATAACAAGTGTTGGTTTTTCACCTCTATCAAGCTTTTTACGATTTGAAAAGACATTAAGCTTAATTATTTTATTTCTTTTCTTTAAAGATGAATAAGCAGGATCTTCTAAAAGTCTTGCATATACAACTTTTGTGTCTATTCCATCTATAATTTCAGAATTTAAAAATCCGTTATCAAAGTTTTTTTGAATTAAAAGAGCTAATTTATGATCAATAAAATGACCTCTTTTAAGTTCTATTATTTCATTATCATCTGATTTAATAGTTAAATTTTGACCTAAATATTTTTCTGTAATACGGTCAACAAGATTTAGTTTCTTATTTAACATATAACGCCCAGTTTGACTTAAACTGTAACGTTTCTTGTGGAATAATAAACCTGAAATTAAATTTGTAACAGATTCATCTGTAATTCTATCTCCCCGACGAATAACTCTAAATAATTCTTCTTGAGAATTTTTTACAATTTCTTCTATTGGAATCAATGTTCCATCATCATCGTGGCCAAAGAATTTTTCTTTTTTAATTGTTTCTAATAAAACGCCTGATTCACCAAATAATTTTTTTATATTTGGAACATTAAGACCTAATGCTCCTAAAAATGTCATTAAATTAACATTTTTATTTTTATCAATTCTTATTTTTACTCAATCAACTGTTTTAGTTGTAACTTTATGAGAAATTTCTAATCAAGAACCTAGTCTTGGTAAAATTTCTAATTTGTTAAATAAATCATCTGATTGTTTATTACGAACTGAAAGTCCGAAGTATGCACCAGGTGATCTTATCAATTGGCTAACGATAACTTTTTCACTACCGTTAATAATAAAACTACCACCTGAATTCATTAAAGGAATTTCACCTAAAAGAACTTCATCATCTTTCACTAAACCTTTTTCAGAAGTTGTTACTTTAAACTTTGCAAATAATTTAGCTGAATAATTAGTTCCTTTTGCTTTTGCTTCTGCAACAGCTTCGTACTCTTTAGTTGGCATTTCTAATCTTGCTGAATTTCAAACGTAATCTAAAGATACTTTTTTATTTGTTGAAGAAATAGGATAATGTTCTCTTAAAATTTCTTCAATTCCTTTTTCTTTAAATCAAACAAATGAGTCTTTTGACATACCCAAAAAGTCTGGAACATTTCAAGTAACTTTTGTTACAGAATAATCTCTTCTTTCTGTCAAAGGACCAAATTTTTTAATTTTGTAAGGGGTCTTTTGTAATATTTGTTCGCTCATGCTTGCTCCCTAAAATTTATTTAATAATAAAATTAATACTTATTTTACAATAAGTACTTATATACAAATTTTACCATGGAAGTTATTTTACAAAAGAAATATTTAAAAATATTTATTTTTACTTTTTTAAAGACTAAAAATTTATTTTATTTTTATTTACTAAAAAGACTATAAAAAAGCTTTTTTAGTAAATAAAAAGAGACAGTAATGTCTCTCTTATAAATTATAGTTATTTAGATTATTTAATTTCAACTGTAGCACCAGCTTCAACTAATTTTGCTTTAATTGTTTCAGCTTCAGCAGGTGTAATGTTTTCTTTAACTGTAGCAGGAAGAGCAGAAACAAGAGCGTTAGCTTTCATTAATTCTAAGTTTAATAATTCTTTAACAGCTTTAACGATTGCTAATTTTTTACCATTATCTGCAGAAATAATAACTGATACTGATGATTTAGCTTCTTCTTGAGCAGCAGGAGCTGCAGCAGCTGCAACAACAGCTGTTGGGTCAATACCAAATTCTTCTTTCATTGCTTCAACTAATTCCATAACTTCTTTAATTGACATTTCTTTTAATGAAGAAATAAATAATTCTTTGTCTAATTTAGCCATAATATTTTCCTTTCAAAATTTTATTTATTATTGTTCTTCTTTTTCACTAAACATTTTTAATGAAAGAGAGAGTTGTTGTAATGGTGCCATAAGTGAACGAGCAAGAATTGTAAGTGCTTCTTCGTAATTTGGTAAAGTAGCAACTTCTTGCACACCTTTAGCATCAATAACTTTGTTTTCAAAAATACCAGCTTTAAAAACTAAAGCTTTGTGTTCTTTTGCAAAACTGCTTAAAATTTTTGCAGCAGCATTATCTTCAAGGTTACTAAATGCATATAAGTTAGGACCAACTAAATGTTCTTCTAATTGTTCATAACCTGCTTCTTTAGCAGCTAATTTAAAAATACGATTTTTGTAAACTTTAATTTCTACACCGTTTTCTTTTGCTAAAACTCTTAATTTTGTTAATTCAGCAACTGATAAACCACGGTATTCAGCAACAACTAAACCTTTTGCTGAAGCTAATTTTTCTTTAATTTCAACAACTGTTTCTTTTTTAACTAGTCTGTTTGCAGATTCTTTAACTTGTGATGATTGCATAAAATATCCCCCTTTCGTATGATTAAATTAATTACAATACGGAAACAATAAAGTAGATGAAATAAATTCATACATTAGGTAACAAATTAAGCATTTGCAGTTACTGTCTCTATGTATTGCATCTAAATTATATATTAGATTTTTTAAAATAAAAATAATATTTTTAAATAATTTTTAAAGAAAATTAATAACTAAAATTACTTATTTATAGGTATTTTAGTAATATTATAATAAAAGTACAATAATAAAAAAATATTGTATAATTATTTAAATTAATTACTTTTAATAAATATTTAGGAGTCAGAATGAAGAAAAAATTATTATTTCCTTTACTTTCAACATCTATTTTACTACCTGTTATAAGTTTAAGTTGTTCTACTGTTGAAACATATGATGAAAAGAGTGGCTTATATTACGAAACAATCGATACAAAAATTGTTAATGAGGATACAGGGGAAGAACAAATTTTAAAAGAAATTATAATAACTGGTATTTCTTTTTACAATAAAAAAGAAGAAAAATTTATTAATAATGAATCAGAGTTAATAATTCCAGATAAAATAAATGATTTAAATGTTGTTTCAATACAAAAAAATGCTTTTAGCGGTTCAAAAATAAAAACATTAAAATTAGGTAAAAATATTAGATCTATAGGTTCTAGTGCTTTTGAAAATATGCAAAATTTAACTAATGTTGATTTAAGCGATTCAAATATTGTTATTATTCCTACAAAAACTTTTTTTAACACACCTAAATTAAGCAATGTTATTTTTTCTGAAAAAACTACAATTATAGGTGATAATGCATTCCAAAATTCTAATAATTCAGAATTAACTATTTCTTTTATAAATAAAACTACATCAACAGATGGTAAAGATAAATCACCTGAATTTTCAATTTCTTCAACTGCTTTCGAGTCATTAAATGAAAATGCTAAAATTAAGTTTATAAATATAAACCAATTATCATTTGAAAATAGCAACCCTAATAATGATTGAAGAACAAAAACAAATGCAATAATTGAATTTAAGCAAATATAATAACTAATTAGCGTATGCTAATTTTTATTTTATTTGCTTAATTTTCATAAATAAAAAAATACAATAGTTATATATGAATAAATTTATTAATCTTTACAATACAACCGAATACTCTTTTTTAGATTCACTAATCAAAGTAGAAGAATTAGTTTCTTTAAGCAAAAAGAACGGATTAAACTCAGTAGCTTTAACAGACCACAATAATATGTTTGCTTTAGGACTATTTTTGAAAGAATGCCAAAAAAATAATATGAAGCCAATTATTGGGGTTGATTTAGATGTTTCCTCATATAGATTTATATTACTAGCTAAAAATTATGATGGTTTTAAAAAACTAAATTTATTACTTTTAAAAAAGAGCAAACACGATTTAGAAATTGATGACATTCTTGATGAAAATATCTATATTTTAGATCACCCTAGATTGGGGTACTATGCAAAAACAGGAAAAAATGATATAAAAAGTTCAAATTATTTTGTTTCTAGCAGTGATGAAAATATACCTAATGCAGTTTTTATTAAAGAAAACAAACTTATGAATTTAGAGGACAATGACACATTAAATTTAATTCAAAAATTAGGTAATAATGAAATAACAACTAGTTATCATAATTATTTTGACGAAATTTTTTTATCAAAAATTATTATTGATAGGATAAATGAAATCATTAATAATATAAATATTGTTTTCCCAAAAAAAGAATTGCACTTGGCTTCTTTTGGTGAAAATAAAAAAAATATTTTGTTAGAAAAAATTAAGAATGGATTTAAAAAACACAAAGAAGAATTAAGAAAATATGAAAATGTTTTTGAAAATAGAGTAAATGAAGAATTAAATACAATAATTGAACTTAACTTTATTGACTATTTTTTAATAATAAGTGACTTAGTAGAGTACGCAAAAAATAATAATATTTCAATAGGGCCTGGAAGAGGAAGCGCTGCCGGGTCATTAATTGCTTATTTATTAGGTATAACACAAATTAATCCTTTAAAATTTGGTCTTTTATTTGAAAGGTTTTTAAATATTCAAAAAATTTCTTGACCAGATATTGATATTGACATACAAGATGATAAAAGAGATGAAATTTTTAACTATTTAAAAAATAAATATGGAATAAATAAAACTGCTTTTATATCGACTTTTCAAACAATGGGTATGAAACAAGCCATTAGAGATGCTGGTAGAATATTAAATATAAGTTTAAAAGATATTAACATAATTTCAAAATCTATTTTTACCTTTAAAAATTATGAAACAATAGAGGAAGAATATGAAAATAACTTAGCTTTTAGAACAGAAATTGATAAATTTCCTGAATTATTAAAACATTCAAAAAAAATGCAAGGGTTACCTAGACAATATGGTATGCATGCTGCAGGATTTATTATTTCCGATAAAGATATAAGCAATTATGTGCCCGTTTTTGAAAATTCTCTCGGTTTTCAACAAGTTCAAATCCCTATGGAATTTCTTGAGGATTTTGGATTATTAAAAATTGATTTACTTGGTTTGAAAACTCTTACTGAAATTAAATATATGGAAGAAAAAATAAAAGGCGTTTCTTTATTTGATGATTTAGTTAATAAAAATGAATTAGAGTTGCAAGACCCATTAGCTATAAACTTTTTAAATAGAGGGCTTACTGAAGGATTATTTCAACTAGAATCTAAAGGAATGAAAAGCACGATCAAGAAAGTTGGAATAAATTCATTTGAAGACTTATACGCAATAATTTCTTTATATAGACCAGGTCCAAAAGATTATATTTCTATTTATTCAGAAAATAGAAAAAATCCTAAACTAATTGAAAAAATACATCCTTTATATGACGATATTTTAAAAGAAACTTATGGAATAATAATTTATCAAGAACAAATTATGCAAATTGCTCAAAAAATTGCAAATATGTCTTTTTCAGAAGCTGATCTTTTAAGGAAAGCTATTAGTAAAAAAAATGAAAATGACTTATTTAAATATCGTGAAAAATTTTTCAATGGTGGCATTAAAAATGGCATAGATGGAAAAATTTTAAATGAAATATATGATAAAATCGAGAAATTTGCATTGTATGGATTTAATAAATCTCATGCAGTTTCTTATGCTTATTTAACAATGAAGATGGCTTATTACAAAGCTAGATATCCACAAGTTTATTTTGCAGCTTTAATTTCTAATTCATATGGTGATCAAGAAAAAATTTATGAATATGTTGAAGAATTGAAAAACTTAAACTTTAGTGTATATTCTCCAGAAATAACGAATTTTTCAAGTAATGCTAATGTAATTGATGGAGATATTTACTTACCTTTTAATATGATAAAAGGGTTTGGTAACGAAAGCATAAGTAAAATAAATGAAGAAATAAAAAATAACGGTTTATTTAAAAATGAAAATATTATTTTATTACTTTTAAGGCTAAAATATAGTGGAATCAAAAATGCTGCTCTTTCAATTTTAATTAAAGCTAGCGCTTTTAGAAAATTTGGATCGCAAAATTTTATTTTAAAGGTGAATGATTTTGTGGAAAACGAATTTAAGGTTTTAACCAAAAAATATAAAAGCTATATTGAAGCGCTTAATAATTTAAACATTGAGCAATATAAAAATGTAATTATAAATATTTCTAATGATGAAAATTATATAAATATTAATGAACAACTAGATATAGAAAGAAAAAATGAGATTGAAACGCTAGGTAGAGCATATAATATTTCACTAACTTCAGCATATGAAAAATCATATAAATATAGATTAAAAGATTTTTATAAAATAGATGGAATTTATAAAACAGTTGTAGAAGTATTAGAATATAAGGAATTAAAAAGCAGAGAGTTTAATGTTTTAAACGTACAAGATTCAAGCATTTCTCATACTTTTTACATTAACAAAAATAAAGCTACTTATAACCCGCAAATAAGAAAAGGGGTTTTAATAGAAATTACAGTTAATTCAAAAAGCGGAAAATTACATATAGAATCTTGAAAGGTAATATAATATGAGCAAAAAATTTTTATTAATAGATGGAAATTATTTAATGTTTCAATCTTTTTATGCTTCGTATAATTCTAAATTTCCAAATAATTTATTAAGAAGTCCTGATGGAAGATCCGCTAATGGAGTTCATATATTTTTGCAAACTTTTTTTAAAGTTTTAAAATATTTTAAGCCGAGTCATTTATTTGTGGCTTTTGATGCTCATGGAAAAACTAAAAGACATGAGTTGTTTAATGAATATAAATCAGGGAGAAATAAAGCTCCAGAAATAATATTTGAACAATTTGAAATAATTAAAGAAATCTTAACTTCTATGAATGTTAAATGATTTGAAAAAGTCGGAGATGAGGCTGATGATTTAATAGCTACATTAGCAACAAAAAACAAGGAATTTGATAATTTGATTTTTTCTAAGGATAAAGATTTACTTCAATTAGTAAATGAAAATACTTCGATAATAAAAGTTTTAAAAGATAAAAATAATTTTACTTATTATGAATTAGATACATTGAAAAACTTTTTTGAAAACTACAATATTAACCCTTTTCAAATACCTGATTATAAAGGATTAGCTGGAGATAGTAGTGATAACTTAAAAGGTGTAAATGGAATAGGAGAAAAAAAAGCTATTTCTCTTTTAAACGAATTTAATACTTTAGAAGAAATTTATAATAATATAGGAAAATTAAAAGGTAAAACCGTTGAATATCTTTTAAATGATAAAGAAAATGCATTCTTTTGTAAAAAATTAGCAATTCTTAATAAAAACGTTGAAATGAATAATGATATTGATTTTTATGCAGTAAATATAAATATTCAAAATTCTTTTAATATATTTAAAAAGTTTGGATTGAATCTTGCAGCAGAAAATTTAAAAAAAATTATAGACGACAAATAAAAAAGATTCTTCGCGAATCTTTGCCACATTGTAATTTACATCTTGACACCCTTTTTTATGCAAAAATTAAAAAAGGGTGTCAAGATGTAAATTACAATGTGGCAAATAACAAAAAGTTATTTTTTTATATATTTTTAAGATAAAAACCGTCTTTTTTTAAAAAAAATAATTTTTTTTGATTGTTTATTTTTTTTAATGTATATAATAATTAAGCCTAAAAATTAATTTCTGTTTTTAGGCTGAAAAAAAGATATATTCAACTCAAAAATTATATTTATTTTGTAAAAATCTCTCTCACTCTTATTTTACAAATTCATTTTTTTAGCAAATTAATTTATTCATAAATTTTATTTTTATTTGCTAATTAGGTTGTATAAAATATTAGCATACAACCATTAACAAAACATTTTATTAAAATAACTATATAAATTAGACACGCTTAAATGCGTGTTTTTATTATAAAAAAACACGAATAACTCGTGTTTTAAATTAATCATTTATTTTATTAGATATTTTTAAAAGATTTTTTATTGCTTTATTAACACTATCATAAGCGGCACTTCTTGTTGTAGCCGTTACCTGAGCTATTTCAGAATATGAAAGATTTTCAAAAAAATATAATTTAAATGCTTGGATTTGAACTTGCGTTAAAAAACTATTATACTTTTCAAACAAATTACATAAATATTCAATATTTTCAACATTTTTTATATCTTTATTCATTTTTATCCATTAATTCTTTTGTTAATTGATATATAAAACTTTCTAAATCAAATTCTTCTAGATCATCAACTTGTTCGCCTAACCCTATAAACTTAACATTTAAGTCAAATTCATCTTTTATACTTAAAACAATACCACCTTTAGAAGTTCCATCCATTTTTGTAAGAATTATACCTGTTGGTTTTGAAACTTCACTAAAAGCTTTTGCTTGACTGATACCATTTTGCCCTGTTGTCGCATCAAGAACTAATAAACATTCATGCGGTGAATCTTCATCTGTCTTTTTAATAATTGAATATATTTTTTCAAGTTCCTTCATTAAATTTACTTTATTTTGCAATCTTCCTGCTGTATCAATTAAAAGTAAATCATAATTCTCGTTTTTAGCTTTATCTAAAGCGCTGTAAACAACGCTTGCTGGATCAGCACCTTCTTTAATAGGTTTAACTATTTCAGCTCCTACTCTATTTGCTCAAACCTCTAATTGACTTACAGCCCCAGCTCTAAATGTATCAGCAGCAGCTATTAATACTTTTTTTCCTTGTTTTATAAATTTATTTGCAATTTTAGCAATACTTGTTGTTTTTCCAGATCCATTTACACCTATAAAAATAAAAATATTTAATCTATCATTCTCGAAATTTAAAGTTGTATCAACTATACTTTTATTAGTGTAAATAACAAAAAGTTGATCTGCAATCAATTCAGATAAATCTGAAGTTGAAGATAAATTTCTAATTCTTGTTTCATTTTTTAAATGTGATATTATTGCATAAACTAATTTTGCATTTATATCACTCATAATTAATATTTCTTCTAATTCATCAAAATAATTTTCATCTATTTCTTTATATTTATTATGGAGATTTAAAATTTTTGAACCAAATGAGCTAGACTTATTTAAACCAGCAGAATATTTTTCTAGTTTTTTTGATATTAATAATTCTTCTTCAGATTTTTTTTCTAATTCTGCTTCTTTAATTGCTATCTTTTCTTCTTTTGATTTCTTTTTTCCAAATATTTTTTCTTTTAAATAACTAAAAAAACCCATAATTGCTTCCTTTATTTTATTTATTAAATTTTGTTACATTTATTATTAAATTATAATTTAATAAACTAAATATTAAAATATTATTAGGGAGAATAAATGAAAACTTACAATGATAAAGAACTTGCAAATCAATTAAAACTTTATTATAATTCTAATAAGAGAAAAATAGCATTAAAAAGCTCATTATGATGAATTTTATTTTCTTTTATTTTTGTCTTACCAATTTTATTTGTTTCGATTTTTATGACGCTATATATCGGAATAGACAAAATAGGTATACTGCCAACAATGTTTTATTTTTTAGGGTTATCAATTTTTATAATTGTTTTTAATAGTTTACACGTGTATTTAAAATATGTTAATTATAAATATGACTTTGTTTGTGATAAAAATACAATAACAAAAATAAATAGATGAATGAAAATGATTAAAATAAAGCCTAATTTGCCTTATAAAGACGAACAATTAAATGAAAATAACTTAAAGTATAAAATAACTTCCATAAAAAGATTGATATCAATAATATTAGTTAATTGATTGTTTAATTCTATTTCACTGACTTTCACGTACTTTTTAATAATAAATAATGAATTAAACAAAAATGATGTTTTCATTATATTTCTTAGTAATTCATTACTCATTCTCTCAATTAACTTATTGAGTTTTATATATTGAAAAAAGCCTATATTTTATGATAAATATATCAATAATAATAAAAATACAAATTGACAAATTGACAAAAATTATTTAAAAATTGAATTAAATGATGAAAATTATATTTTTTCTTTATTAAACAATTTAGATAATATTAAAGAAAAATATTTTAGAATATTGACAATTAGAAACATATTAAAATATTTTCTTATACCTTTTTTAATAATTTCTATTGGTGTATCATTTTTATTAATTTGAGTTATTTTTAATAAATATAATTTAAAATATATTGTTTATTTACTAGGAATAATTTTATCACCATTAATTGTCTTACCTTTTTTATATATAAAATGAACAAAATATTTTAAAAGTTTAGATACTTTAGATTTTACCAATAAGCTTTTAAAACAGCTTAATATTAAAAAAATAATGATAAATATTAATAATACACAGCAATTAAAAATTGATAGTATTTTGTCAAAAATAACTAATTCAAAAATAAAAGTTTTCATTAATGAGGCTGAATATATATATAAAAATAAAGATGACAACAATATTAGAAAAATAATTATTGGATGACTTTTATATATTTCAATGTGAATTTTTGCTTTAATTTTTAATATATTAATCTATAAAATAGGGGTTTTAGAAAATTTAAGTATTTTTAAATACAATTATATGCTTATATTTATGATTTTTGATTTATCTTTTATATTGTTTTCTTTATTTTTTGTATATTCATCTAGAACATTATATAGAGGTTATAGATAAACTTTTTATAAAAAAATAGTAATTGTGCGTTTTAATTACTATTTTTTTATTTTTGTAAAATGTAAATCTTATTTAACTAGTAGTTTGAATTCTATATAATTTCCATTAACTACTGAGTTTACTTGTTTTTCTGAATCTTTTGTATATGCTGGTTTTATATACATTTTGAATTTAAGAAAATTATTTTCACCTAATTGTATTTTTTCAGCTTTATAAATTCCGTATTTTACATTTGAACGTTTAATAATAGGATCATAATTGTTTTGTGTTATTGAAACTATATGATTAATTTGTTTTTCTAAGTTTGTTAATGACATTAAAACTTTTCATTTTTCTTCATCATTTGTTTGTGCGTTTATTTCAGATAATATTTCGTCTGAATTTTTATTTAAATCTTTTCTAAATCCAAAATTATTATTAAATGCGCTTATGTTGTTGTTTGAAGCTATTTCTAAAGCATTCTTCATGATAGTAAATAAATCATTTGAACCTTTATTTGTATAGTTATTATATCCACCTAATCAAACAGGAACTACAGCATTTTTATATTTAGCATCAAAATTGCTTGTATTAAATCAATAAAGAATCTTGTATTGTATATAACCTAGCATTGCATATGGTGTTGTTTGTTCTATACCGAAACCATTTTCAACGTCTAAGTATTTAACAAAAAATATTTTAAAGTTTGAATTTTGTGCGTTCATTAAACTTTCATCTATATTTATAAATTGTGCTAAAGTAGGGTCTGTTATTTCTGTTATTATAGAAGGTTTTCCACCTAAAGATGTATCAAGGTCACCTTGATTTATTTTTGATTCATCATTTTTAAAAGCTTCATCGAAATCTTTTGTTGATTTTGTTTTTCCTGTTTCTGAAATTGTTATTAATTCAGCAAATAATTTTGTATTTGTTTTGTTTGAAACTATTCATGATTGAGAATATAAATTATTTATATTAATAACCTTATAGTTAGAATAATTGCTTCCACTTTTAAATTGTAATTGTAAGCTTAATGTACCATTTAAATCATTTAGATTTGATCATTTTGACTCATCTATTACTAATTCAATATCATAATCTTTTAAATTATAATTTCCTATATTTAAATTTGATTCTAGTAATAACGTTTTTAAATTAGTTATTTTGTTTTTAATTCTAGAAGCTCATCATTTTTTATTTAAATTTATTGCGTTTATATTGGTTAATATATTATTTAAGTTTTCAACAGATAAAGTTTGTTTTGTTTGAATTGTGTTACTAAATTCTTTATTATATTCAACATTTTTATTTAAAAATGATAATCCTTTAATAGTATAAGTCGCATTATCTTCCAAATCGTAATAAGCATATTCTATACTATTATTTTCAATATATTTTTGTTTTAAATCAACAAAAATGTTTGTTAAATCTTGTTTTTGAATTATCAATCTCGGACTTTGATATTGTTGTAAAAACTTAGAATAATCATTATTATTTAAGTTAACTATTATTTTCTTGCCAATTTTGTTTTCTGTATCTGAAATAGTTATGTTTTCAATAACAATGTCATTATTTAAGTTTGTTTTGTTTTGTATTGAAACACTTGAATTATTGTCATTTGTATAACTGAAAATTCTATTATTATCTACTGTCACTTGTGAAACTGTATATGTAGCTCCATATTCAACATTATTTAATTGACCTTTTCATTTTGAGTCAGAACTATCAAATGATAATTGTATATTTGATAATCATCCATTTGAACCAATTATTCTTGTTGATACAATTTTAGAAGTTTCTATTGTTTCAGATAAATTAAGTGAAATATTTAAATTATTTTCATTATTAGTTATGTTTAAAGAGTTAAATGTTAGTGCTTTATTTGTTGTATTGATGTTTGTATCTATTTCACTATTAGTTGTTATTGTTTTCAGTATTTCATTATTATTATCAATTAACAAAATTTCTTTTATTTCATATGATTTATCTACTAAAAATCCATCTGCAAAATATTCAATGCTATCTCCATTATATTCTTCATCTTCATATTCATCCAAAATACTAAATAATATATTATCAAAATCAGGACTCATATTTGGCATAAGCGTAAATGAAATATAAACATCTTTTTTATCTGTGTTATTAAAAACTTTTAACATTGCATTAGTTGATGATGTTATTTCAAAATTTGATATATCAAATGATAATGAAGCTTTTTTAGAATCACCTTCAAAAATTAATTTATAGTCAAAACTTGTTATTTTTGTTTCTTTTACAAGTTCTAAAGTATTAAATGAAGTATTTTTGTCTGTAATATCTATATTTTTTTCATTTAATAAAACTCTTGTTATCGAAACATTTGAATTGCTATTTAAATCTATTAATTTGAACTCTAAATGATCATTTGCTTGATCGTAATCATCAATTAAAACACTCTTATTTTCACCACCGTCGTTGTATTCAATAACAAATCTCTTATATAAAGAATTCGCTAATTCATGAGTAGAAAATAATATTCTTACATTTGCGGAATCATAGGTTATATTTGAAAATGTTAATTCAGAAATTGAAAAATTATCTTCTCTATTTTTATTTAATTCTTCGTTATTTTTAATTTCTTCAGCTTCATTTTTTATATTTTGAATATCGCTAATTGTTAATTCAGCTTTTGGTTCGTCTGAATCAGCTTTTTTCAATTGTGTTAATAATCTTTGTTTTTCTGTACTATCAGAAATTGAATCAATAGCTGCTTTAGCATCAGTATAAGCTTGTGTTCTAGCTGCTTCTTGTCTTTCATTGCTTGAAGAAATTTCATTTTCTATTTCTTGTAACTTATCTGTTGTTCTTTCAGATTCGTTGTCACTGTTCATTAAATTATTAACTCTATTAATAAAGCTTTGTCTTTGTTGTGGGTCTTGAATTTTATTTGCCTTAGCTATTAATTCAGCTGCTTTTGTTTCTAATTCAGTCTCTTTGTTTACTTTATTTAATAAATCTTTAAGATCAGCAATAGTTTTTGTTGGATCATTTATAAGTTGTTGTAAGGCTTTTTTCTTATCAGAAAGTTCTTTTCCTTCAGATTGGTCTAAAGCAGCAATAGCAGTGTTTCTAGCTTTTGCAACTTCTGATTGTGCTTTTTGTTTTAATTCATTTAATTTTTCTTCTGTTTGATTTGCTTCATTATTAACATCTGCATTTAGTGAATCATATGAGGTAGTATTATCACCACTAGCTTCTAATCCATTTGCTAATGCAATAGCGGCTTTAGCAGCATTTTTAAGTTCTTCAATTTTATTATTTACAGCTGTAACAATATTATCTAATTCAGCTAAATCAACAGTTCTATGACTTGCGTCGTCATAAGGAGCGGCTTGGTCTTTTCTAGAAACAAGTGAATTTTTAAATTCGGTACCATCTTGAAGTTTTGCAAGAGCTTCATTAACAGCTCTTCTTTTAGCTTCAATTTGTTCATCTTCTTTTGCTTTTTCTGCTTGAGCTTCTTGTAAAATTGTTGCTGCTGCTTCTTCAGTAGTAACTGAATCTAATCTAGATTGTAATTCAGCTTTTTTAGTTGAATCTTTTGTTCTTAATCTATTAATTTCAGCTTGAGCTTCAGCTTTTTTAGTCTCGAAAGCTTTTTGTGTTGTAACTTTATTATCTAATGTATTTACTTCTGTTGTAGCTTGCAAAGAATCTGCAATTGAATTAATTCTTTCTAATTCTCTTTCATATTCAGCTTTTTTAGCTGTATCAGAAATCTGAGCTATTTTATCTCTTAATTGTTGTTTTTTAACTTCTAAATTCTTTAAAGCACCTTGATCATCAGAAAATGCTTGATCTATTTTATTTGATAAATTTTGTAAATTGTTCTTAATAATTTCTGTATTTACAATAGGTACACCATTATCATCATTTAAAGCTAAATTAAATGCATTAAGTAATTCCTGTTTCTTGATTTCATTTTCAATAACATTAATTCTTTCTCTTAATTCATGGGCTTTTTGATTATTAGCTAATTCTTTGTTTTTATAGTCAGTAGCTTGCATTCTAATTTCATATACATCTACTTTAGTTTTAGCATTATTCAATAAATCTTGTAATTCCTGTTTCTTGGTTTCATTTTCAATTTTTATAATTTCATTAAAAGCCTCTCTTTTGCTATTTTTCAATTCTAATTGATTAATTAAATCATTGCTAGGATCAGTTTTTTTAGAATTTACAAACTCTGTTTTTAAATTTAAAAAATTATTTTCAATATTATTTATAAAAATACTTATAACATTAATCTTTGAATTTAATGGTAAATTTTCTATTTCAAATAAAACTTGGTTTAGTTCTAAATTAACTTTACTATAGGTTTTTTCGTATTTTTTCCCATTAACTAAATAAACTAATTTAGAAACAATATTTTCATTTAATTTTAAATCTGTTTCTATTGTTAATAAGACACTTCTATCAGAAATACTTTCAAACTTCAAATCTTTAACTTTAAAAGAATTATTCTCGTTTATTGAACAACTTAAAGAAATTGAAATAAAAGAAACTCCGGAAAGAAAAAATAATAATTTTGATAATTTGTTATTTTTTTTTCATTTTGACCCCTTCTTATAAAAGAATCATACCAAAAAACTATATTTAGTAATTAAAAATTACTAAAAATTTTATTTTTTTTAAAAATTCTAATATTTAATTTCGACTTAAACAACTATAAAATAGCATTTTATGAATAAAATGTTCATTTTTTAAAAAAATAGTTGTAAAATATAATTAGTATATTTTTATATATTAGTATATATATATATATATTGAAAAAGGAGGTTTGACATTTTATAAAATAATAACCTTCTTGTTTTTTTATAATAAGAGTGCTTTAATAAAATGTCAATACAAAAATAATATAAAAGGAGAAATATGAGTTTGAAATTGCAAGAACAAAAAATAGTTAATTTTGAAGAACTTCAAATTAAGCAAAGAAAAAACATTTTATATTTAGTATTCAAGTACTTGTTAATAGTTTTTTTCGGTATATCTTTAACAACAATTTTATTAATGTCACCGTTAACTATTTTTGCTAACAAAATATTAAAATTTAATAGCTTACAGTTTTTTTTAAATTATACTGATAGCTCTCAAAAAACACTTAGTTTTTTAATTATTTATAAAATAATATTATTACTATTTATCCTATTTTATAGTGTTTTTATTAATTATAATAACTTGCTTATGTATAAACAAAACATTAAAGTTTACATACCTTTATATATAACTTACTTTAGTTTATCTATTATTTCTATAGGTTTAATATTTGGTTACTTTACTAAAGAATCATCAGAAATGTTGAACCTAATTTATATATTAGTGCCTTTGTTTTTAATAAGACTTTATGATTTAACATTACGTTATTCTATAGGAAAGAAACAAGATCCAACACTTTATAAAAGTTTAAAGCCATTACTATTAACTTTAATATCAAAAGGAATTTTATTTTTAATATCTATAACTATTTTTGTTATATGACCATTATCAAGTCCAGGTCTATTCAATGATTACACAATTAAAAATACTTTTTACACAACTATAAGAGAGATTTTTGAAGTCAATAATTTTAAAAATTTTATGATTATAATTTCTTCATTTGTTTTTTTAGGTATTTTACTTTTAGGTAATTTTTCATATAGCATTATTTATTTAATGAATAAAAAAGTTAAACCTGAAAGCTTTAAACATTTTATTCATATGTCTTTAGTGACATTAAGTTCTTCTTTAATTTGATTTATTAGAACTATTTTTTATAAAACTAAAACAGTTGATATTATAAATAACCCAATTAATCAAAATTACTTTTATTTATTTTTAATTTTATTTATTGTTTTAATTTTTATTGGTTTTATTTTTATTATTAAAAAAATTAAAAATAACTTGAAAGCAAGTTTAATTTCTCTTATTGTATTAGGTGTTGAACAATTGCTATTTTGATCTGTTTATTTTATAACAATATTAGTTAATAATTCAGCAACTGTAAACATGATAAATTTATCTATAATTATTCTTTTTAGTTTAATTTCATATGTAATATTTTTTACTAAATACAAAAGTTTAAACAATATTTCTTCATTGTTTTTTATAACTAACTTTGTAATAATGTCAGTTACATTATCAATTTTTGGATTTAATCAATTATTTTTGGTTCCAGAAAATTACAATTTAATTTTTTATACAATTAATTCAAATTTATCTATTACTCAAATTGTTACAGCAGTTCAATTAGCTTCGATTATTTGCTATTTAGTTTATTTATTAATAAAAATGATAATTATTCTTTCAACAATAACAAAACTTTCTGAAAATATAAAAGGAGTATAACATGAAAAAAGATAATATTAAAAATAATAGCGATTCAATAGAGTTTTTCGACATGTATAGTTACTATGAAAAGGCGAAAAATTCTAATACTATAATAAATTTTGAAAAACTTATAGCTACTGTTCTTTTTAAAAATAAGATTGGTTTTGAAAGTGAAGCATACAATTTATTTGTTTCAAATATTATAGATACCAAAAAGAATAGAGAAGATTTTATTTTCGAAAACTTTGTTATCTCTTTTGATGTCCAACAAAAATTTGCTTTAGATGCATTAGTTCCTTCTTTAAAAGCAAATGAGTCAAATTATGTAAATGCATTTGACTTAACTAAATCAGATGAAAAAGAACTAAACGAGTTTCTAAAAACATATAACGAAACAATTAATGAATGACTTTTAAAATCATGATTTGTTGAAATTATGCCTGGAATTATTATGTATATTTCTAAAAATACAAATAAGTATAAATTGCTTTTTAGCAAAAATTGAATTTCAAAAATAAACAATGCAATTAATTAAATTACTTGATAAAGTTAAGAAATTAGAAAATATACAAAAAAAAGTCAACAATGATAGAAATATACTATTGATTAATATCATGAAGTTGACTAAAGGGCTTAATCATTATACTTACAAAGCACTAGAAATTAAATCTGAAATTAGTAAATTATTTAGTGAATATCGTTTTAAAAACAATATAGTTGATAATGAAAATATTTTTGAAAAAAGTAAATTTTTTAAAAAAATAATAAAATCTTTTTATAAACAAAAAGAACTGTGAATTTATGTAACCGAAGAACAAAAATATGCTACAGACTCTTATTCACGTTATGAACATAAAATTTTAGAAACAATAAAGAAAAAAAGAGCTGATTTTTTACCAATTGGTAAAAGAGCTATTGAATTTTGTAAGGAAAATAAATTAACAATAATAAAAGAATATGATTTATGAAAAAACAATATTAGTTTTATGAAAAATATTTCTCAAATTATTAAAACTTTTTATATTGAAAAAAATTACAAAAATGTAAATTTTGTTATAAATTCAAATAAAAATTATAATAATCATTTTACTATTTTACCTATAAATAAGTTTAATGTATATGAACTTCTTTCAAATAAAGAAATAGAAATAAAAAATGTAAGTTTTAAGAATACTAAAATTTTTCCAAATATTAATGATTATTTAGAAAATCAAATTGACTTGTTTTTATTAAACGCATTACATTCATTGTTTATCGAATCAAGCTTTTATACAGCAAAAGTCGGCCTTGTTACCTTAAATAAGGTATCAAACGAAATTGATGAAAACGTCGCTAAAATTAAGAAAAAAGTTTTAAGCACTAAACGTGAAATTGAAATTGAAGAAATTACAATGATAACAAGAAATAATAAACTTAATTTGATTGATAAAAACGAGGTTAATAATAATGAAAAAGAGTAATTCATTAATAAAAATTATCTTTGAAATAAATAAAGAAATAAAGTTTAATAATTCAAGCTTAAGTATTTATTTGGAAAATGATGAAAGTTGACTATTATTTCCTAAAAAATCTAAAGCAAGTTTTAAAAATTCATTAATTAAAATAAATGATAAAAATAATAAAGAAATTTTTCTTTTTTTAGAAACAGCAACTATGGAATCAAATGATGATTCAATTATTATAGAATTATATGACCAACCTAAATTCTATTTTGTTTCTAAAAATTTTATCGATATTAAACAAGAAATTTCAAATCAAACAAAAGTTTTAAATTATTTAGAAGCTAAAGAAAATATATCGTTAAATGTTGATGAAATTATAGAAATTAACAATATTAAAAATACACTTTTTAAATTAAAAATGATACAGAAATTTAAACTATCAGAAGGAGAAATAAATGAATAAAAAAATAAAAAAAATATTCTTTGGTTCTTCTTTATTAACTGCTTCATTTTTACCAGTTACTATAATAAGTGCTGGAGAAACAAATTCAAATAATGAAAAACCAAAAGATGAATTAAGTCCAAAGTTCCCAGAATTTAAAAAATATTCTGATGAAAAAACAAAAGAGGCTATGAAAATAGCTATCGAAAATGCAGTTTCATATTTCAAAAATAAAAAAGAAAAATTTGAAACATTAACAGATAAAGATTATAAAGAAAAAATAGAGGCTATTTATTATTTTAATGAATTAATAAATTTTTTAGATTCAAATAAAAATGATATGTTGGAAAATCCTTATAAATATAATCTTTTCGCCCTTACTCCAAGAGTTTTAGCAGAAAATACTAAATTTAAAATTCATAATATAAAATATAATGATAAATTATATAAAAACATAAAAACCGGTTTGACAAGTCCAACTGATTACAAAAATGCTTTAGGTGAAAAAGGTAAATTTGAGAATCCAGAAGATGCAAATAATGCTTTTTCAGAAGAAGAATTTAAAAAGATTATCGATAAATATTCAGAGGATTTAGTAAATGAATTCACAAAAATAACTTTTAATGAAAAAGATGTATTAAAGCTTGAAAGTGAAATATTTTTAAAATCTGAACCTGGTCAAAAAGGGTTTACAGTAGAATTTAAAAAAGAATTTAAAGATAAGTACGAAACAATAGATAAATATTTTTTATCTAAAATAAAAGATAGATTTATTGATTTTGATTTAAAACAAAATGAAGAAGCAGAAAAAGAAGAAGAGGAAAAGCAACCAGAAACTAACCCAAGCGAAAAAAGTGAAAACTCTCCTCTTGTTCCAAATGATTCTTTAAATAAAGAGACAAAACAAAAACAACAAGAAATAATAGAAAGTTTGCCTGAATTAAGCCCTATTATATCTTATGATATTGCAGAATTAAATATTAAAGAAATATATGACTTATATAATTCTTCAGCAGAAGAACAAAAGGAAAAATTGTTTTTCTTCAATAATTCTATAAACACTAGATTTTCATATACAATAGAATCGCTTGAAATTAAAGATGAAAAATTATATGGATATGTAAAAATTCAAGATAGAGTTGAAAAAGGTGCCAAAAGAGGATATAAATCATTAATAGATAATAATCCTTTTGATGAAAATATAAGTTTTATAGCGCAAACAGATATTTTTTACAATCAATACATTACTATAAAAGATACATTTTTAAGCTTTTATAATGCATTATTACTTGATGACACAATAAACTATTCAAATTTAAGAAATCAAGATTTAATTGATGCTGTTTCATCAATGGTGGATACTGCAACTAAAATAGCATATGGTGACCCAAATCAATTATTTGTAAAAAATCAAAAAGATTTAATAATAAAATTATCAAAAGAATACAATGTAAATAATAATACAAATCAATCTTTAATTTCAAAATCAAATAATCAAATTAAATATGATTTATTAAATGCATTAAGCAATTCAAAAATAAACGAAAACCCTTATTGATATACACCTATTGAAGCATTTAGAAAAGTATATGTAAACTTCGGAAAAGCTATTAATGCAAACTTAGAAGACATAATAAAACCAAATTTTGAAAACAGAAAATTTAATCTAAATGTAATTAAAGTTTTATATGAAAATATTGAAAAAACTATTTTTAGAGCAAAGAGTATTACATTCGAACAACCTATTAATATTAATAAATGATATGAAGAATATTTAGCAGTAATAAATAAAATTCAAAATGATTTTAATATTCTTTCAACATTAACTTCAAGTACAAAAATTCCTGAAAATGCAAATAATGAAGAAGAAATTAAAAATATAGAAAATTACGAAAATGCTTATCAAAAAGCTTTAGAAAGTATAAAAGAAACTAATAGAGAAAAAGCAAAAACAACTAAAATAATAGGATCTACAATATCAACTATTTCAATTTTATTATTTATTGTTTCACTTATTCTTTTAATAATTAATATAAAAGTTATTAGAAAAAATAAAAAGTTATTGACAATTTATATAGGTTTAATTGTTACATCAGTAACATTAATTACTATTGGTATTGCACTATTACTAGTTATTTAAAAGAGAGGATATATCATGACAAATTATAATAACCCAAAAATATTTGCTGTATTTGACTATATTGTAGAAGTTCACGGTAAATATAACTATAAACAACAACAATTATTTTATTTAAAATCTAATCCTTCAATTGAAATGATATTAATTTTTGCAGATGAAAATAAAGCTTTTTTACTTGCAAATAATAAAAGTTCAATAAATATTGGTGATGAAATAGTAGAAAAAAAATATGAAGAAGAAATAACTACAAAAAATAATTATTTTGGAAAAATAATAAACATTCATGGAAATATTTTATTTCCAAACATTGATACAAAACCTGCTATTGGTTCATATGAAAACAAAAACCCAATTTTTGGTTTTGCTCACAATTTAATGACAGTTAAAAAATTAAATGAACAATTATATACTGGTATAGTTTCTATTGATTTACTTGTTCCAATTGGAAAAGGGCAACGTGAATTAATAATTGGTGACCGTCAAACAGGTAAAACTCATATTGCAATCAATGCAATAATTAATCAAGCTAAAACTAATACAAAATGTATTTATGTAGCTATTGGTCAAAAACGTGAAGCTATAACAAATATTTATAACACTTTAAAAGAACATAACGCTTTAGATAAAACTATTATTATTGATGCTCCGTCAACAAGTGTTTATGAACAATATTTAGCGCCTTATATTGCTATGGCTCATGCTGAAAATATCTCATACAAAGAAGATGTTTTAATTGTATTTGATGATTTAACAAGACATGCAAACATAATTCGTGAAATTGCATTATTAACTGATAAACCTGTTGGTAAAGAAGCTATGCCTGGTGATATATTCTTTTCACACTCATCATTATTGGAAAGATCAGGTTCATTTGTAAATAGAAAAACTATTACAGCATTGCCTATTTTACAAACTATTGATGGTGATATAACATCTTTAATTTCTTCTAATGTTATTTCAATAACAGATGGACAAATTGTTACAAGCTCAGATTTATTTGCACAAGGTAAATTACCAGCTATTAATTTAGATTTATCTGTTTCTCGTACTGGTTCAAGTGTTCAAAATAGAGTAGTTACAAAAGTAGCTGGTGAAATTGGTAAAATCTATAGAACTTACAAAAAACACCTTAAATTAGCTATGATTGACTATGATTTTAATAAAGAAACTTCATTACTATTATATAAAGGTAAATCAATAGACAAAATGTTTAGTCAAAGGGGATTTTCACTTTATTCACACAAATTTGTTATGTTTATGGCTAAATTAATTTCTTGAAGTATTTTAAAAGGTGTTAAAGACGAACAAAAAGCATTAACTTTTTTAAACAATTTAATTGAAATGCACCCAGAAGCAAAAAATTCATTTGAAATAATTAAAGCAGGTGAAAAATACGATGATAAAATGATGAAAAATTATTTTGCTTTTGCTTTAAAACAATATTCTAATTATAATAATTTAGATTGAGAAATTGAATATCAACATGAATTTATTCCATTTGATAATAATTTCCTTGAAGAAATTTCAAAAATAATGGGGGATAAATAATGAATAGTAAAATAACTAAAATTTCAAGTGACATTATTGAAATAAAATTCGAAAATAATAGATTACCAAAATTAAATAATTTATTAACATTACATAATGGAAAATCTTTCTTACTTGTTAAAAGAATTTTAGATTCAAATACTGTTTTAGCTATTGTTGTTTATGCTGAATCACCTATTTCAATAGATGATGAAGTTATTGATACAGGTAAAACATTTATGGTACCAGTGGGTTCAACTTCTAAAAATAATATTTATAACTTTTGAGGTAATCCTCTATTAAAAGAAAATAATACACTACCAAAATATATAGAAATGAATTCAATAATAAACAAGAATCGTTTTATTGATGAAAAACCTGAAATTGTTCAAACAGGTATTAAAGCTATTGACTTTTTTATGCCTATATTAAAAGGTCATAAACTTGGTATTTTTGGTGGAGCTGGTGTTGGAAAAACTGTTTTAATGAAAGAAATAATTTTTAATGTAAACCGTTCAAACAAACAAACTTCAAACATTTTTATTGGTTCAGGAGAACGTTCTAGAGAAGCTATTGAATTATATGATGAATTAAAAGCATCTAATTTAATGAAAAATTCATCTATGTATATTTCAAAAATGAATGAATTTCCTGGTGCTAGAACTTCAATTGTTCCAATTGGTATTACAGCAGCTGAATATTTAAGAGATATATATAAAGAAGATGTCTTATTATTTATTGACAATATATATCGTTTTGTTCAAGCGGAAAATGAAGTTAGTGCATCTTTAGGTAAAAAACCTTCTGTTGGTGGTTATCAATCAACACTTGAAAGTGATGTTGCTAATATCGAAGAAAGACTTTATAAAAATGAAAATGGTTCTATAACTTCATTCCAAACTATTTTCTTGCCTATGGATGATTTAAGCGACCCTTCTGCTGTAGCTGTATTTAACCATTTAGACGGTAATTTAGTTTTATCTAGAGAACAAACTGCTAAAAACATTTATCCAGCTTTTGAACCATTAGCAAGTACATCTAACTCTGTTAATGAAAAAATTATTGGTAAAAGACATTTTGATGCTATCATTGAAACCAAAAGAATTCTTAAGGCATATCGTGATTTAGAAGATATTATTTTAATTTTAGGATTTGATGAACTTGATGAAGAAAATAAAATAATTGTAAAAAAGGCAATTCAATTAGAAAACTTTTTTACCCAAAACTTCTTTATGACAGAGCATTTTACAAAATCACCTGGTGTTTTTGTTCCTTTAAATGAAACAGTTGAAAGTGTAATTAGGATTCTAGAAGGAAAATTCATCAAACAAAATCCTGAAATATTTTCTTACATCGGTTCAAATTTAAATATGCCAACAGATGATGAATTAGAATCAAAAGAAATTAAAAACGAGGAATAATGAATAAAAAAAACTTGTTTAAAATATTAGGTGTTTTGCCTTATATTACAACAAGTTATTTTTATATAGCTTGTAGTAATAATGATTCTAATAATAATATTTCAATAAACAAAGAAAAAAATAATAATACCTATGAATTAGATGTTTTAGTTAAAAAATTTTCAAATAATACAAATGACAAATCTCAATTGTATCCGACTGATTTAAATTCTAGTGAATTTGATTTTGAAATAAAAGGTGAAAATGCAAATAATTTTTATGTTGATAACATTGAGCTTGATTTTTATTTTAATCAAAAAGGTAAAAATATTTCAGATTGATTAGGTGCACTAGATTTAATTGTAAATTTAAAAAATAACAATGATAAAAATATTAATATAAAAAAAATTTTAAAATTAAATGGTTTTAAACACAATCCATTAAATGGTGATAAAGTAGATTTAATTTTTCCTAGCCCTTTTGACGAAATAAGAAAAAATTATACTGAATACAAAAATTTAAGTCATAATCAAATATTTGATTTAGAAAATGAAGAATATATGAATGCTTTACAAGCTTCGCCAATGGTTTGAGGCGATAAACACCCAAAAGAATATAGAAAAGATTTGGATCTTACAAATTTAGAAAGCATAAAAAAATTTGACAATTTAGCAAAAAGTATAAATATTGATTCTTATTCAAATTGATATACTAAAGGGCATACTTTGCCAAAATATGATAAAAATGGTAATTTTTTAGGTTTATCTATATATGATGGCCAAGAAATAGGTAAAGGGCATATAAGAGCTGACTTTCTTGGCACTAATCAATGAAGAGCAGAGGGATTACCTAGAATGCTTGTTAATGATATGTATAAAAAAATTGCTATGCAAACTTTTGGAATAGAATTTACAAATGATAATAGTGACGGACAATCTTTTGGTACCTCCGGTACTTTATGAATTTTAGATTTTGAAAAAACTAAAGATGGTTCATATCCAACAAAATGATTTTTTGCAACTAATTTACATGTAGCAGACTCTTTATTAAAAGATACTAAAAATGTTATTATTACAAAAATTAGTTCTAATGCTAATTTAAATGACAAATTTAGTATAAGTACTGAAGATGATAAATTTGAAAAGTTCTTTTTTAAACAAAAAATACTAAAAAATAATTTCATAACAAAAATATTTGAAGGAAATGACTTTTTAAAAACTAAACCATCAGATTTTTTATATAAAGAACAAGCTGAAAAATATAAAAATGCAGAAGAATATGCGGATTTAGCTATATTAGAATTCGATTTTTCTAAAGCTATACTAGAAGATGGTATATGAGCTTATTCTTCTGATAGATCTAATGATATAGACATAAAATATTCAAAAGAAAAAAATAATGCTGAACTTCTAGCAAAATTAATAACAAATAATTACGCTAATAATAAATCTGTTCATATTTCTTTTTTAAAAAAATCATATATGGAAGACTATGATAAAATTAATAAAAAAATAATTTATAAAAGATCTGATAATTATAATTTTAATGGAGATAGTTTATACGCTTTAGGATTCCCTGTTTCTGAAAATGATTATTTTCTTCTAGAAGATGGCGAAGAAGGAAGCGATCTTTATAACAAAAGAAAAGAATCATTAAGTATTTGGACAAATTCAGAATCTAGATTCTATAATAATTTAACTAAAGAAAATTTAAATAAAAAAGACTTTTCTAAAGATATTTTAGATCAAGGTGATTATCTTTCACAAAATATTGGTTATAGAACATTTTCTAATAAACCTGGTATTATTGATGCTTTTTTAACTGCTAATCATATAGGAAATAACTTGTATTTAAAAGATAATCAAAATTTAATATCATTTGGACTTAATTACGCAATAAAAAATTATGTTCCATATGGTGGTTCTAGTGGTTCATCTTTTAGAAACCAAAATAATGAATTAATTGGAATCTTTCATTCTGCAAACTCTTCTGGAAAAGTAGGACTTGTTGCTTCTTTTAGATCAGAAGGTTACAATTATAATGGTCTATTTGGCAATTATAATATGCCTCAATACGATTTAATATATGGTGGTGGAAAAGACCAACGTAAATCATATAGAGAAGAATTATTAAAAAAATATCCTAGTTTAAAAACAAATCTTTTCCCTGAAGGTTTAAATATATATGATGAAGATTATAAATTTAAATAACATTCTTTTTTAAGAATGTTATTTTTAATAAAAAAAAATAGCGTTAAAAAACACTATTTTAAAAAAAATCATTAGCCTTATTTAAAGATCCAAATAAAATAAAAATACTTTTTAATAATTTGCAAACTGCTTCATATCCTGGCTTTAAAAATATTCTAGGATCATAATTTTTCTTCTCTTTACTTTTTCCAGATAAAACAAATTCTTCAACGGCTCTTGCAAAATGTTGTTGTAATTCCGTATTTACATTTATTTTTGCTATACCTAATGATATAGCTTTTTTAATTTGATCTTCTGGTATGCCACTACCACCGTGTAATACTATACCTAAATTAGTTTTTTCTCTTATTTCTTTTAAGCGGTTAAAATCCAAAGAGGTTCAATTTTTAGGATATGGGCCGTGAATATTACCTATTCCAGCTGCTAAAAAATCAATACCTAAATTAGATAATTGAATTGCTTCTTCAAGTGAAGCTAATTCTCCACAAGAAATAATATCATCTTCTACTCCACCAATTGAACCTACTTCAGCCTCAATTGAAATATTACTATCATGAGCTAATTTTACTAAAGTAGCTGTTTTAGAATAATTTTCGCTAAAATCTAATGAAGAGCCGTCAAACATTATTGATGTAAAACCAGATTCAATAGCTAAAAGACAAGCTTCAAAATTACCATGATCTAAATGAATCGCTAGTGGAATTGTCATTTTATATTCATCATACATGTTTTTAATTAAGTTACAAACAGTTTTATAACCACCCATGTATTTTATTGCACTTGTGCTAGCTGAAATAATTAAAGGGGATTTTGCTTCTTCTGCTGTTAAAAGTGTTGCTTTTACTCATTCTAAATTATTAACATTAATATGAGGGACTGCATAATTATTTTTTACTGCATGTTCAACTAATACTTTAGCATTTAAAATAGACATTTTTTATTCAAATCCTAGTCTTGTTGTTCACAAACCTTTTGCATTTCTTTGAAAACGAGAATCAACAGTTAATAATCTATATAATTCACCTACTTTATTTGTTCTTATTGTTGAATATTCAATATTTTTAGTTCTTGATTCAATTTCTCATTTTTCTTTTAATTGACTTTCAATTTCATTAAAAATATCATTAAACTCAACGTGTCTTCCATCTGAGCAGTGCTTTAATGTGTATTCAATTGTAATATCTAACATTGTTTTCATAATACGCCTTTCAAAAAATATATTAGTATCATTTATAATAAGTATATTATAAATTAATAAATTTTTTTAAATATAGAATTATTAACAAAAAAGTTAGCAGACACAGCACTTCTCAATATGGCTGCTACATTTCTGTCCTGACCAGGTTATGAGGTTTTTGTTCTACTAACATTAAAATTATACAAAATTTTTTTCTAATATTATTATTTTTAAATTTTTAATTTAAAAATTATTTGTGGAAAATTTCCATATTTACTATTTTTATATATAATAATATATGATTATGAAAAATTTTTCTTATAAAGACATTTCAGAGTTAGCAAAAGTTTCAATTAGTACAGTTAGTCGTTATTATAACGGTGGTTATGTATCAAAAAATACCAAAAATAAAATAGAATCTATTGTTAAAGAACATAACTATTACCCTAATCATGGCGCAAGATTAATTAGAGGGCATGATAATTCTATATTTGTTATATTACCTCAGTGACATGAAAATGCTTATACTCATATAATTTCTGGTATTCATGAAGGTGCTAAAAAACATAATAAAAAAGTTATTATTACATATAGTGAACCTGATGCTGAATCATATATTGAAACAGTTAAATACGTATTTTCTTGAAAACCAAGTTCAATAGTTTTCTTCTTACCGAAAGAACATGCTGACGAGATAGAAAATTTTGTTAATAAAAATGCTGGCGATATTCAAACAATATTTTATGGTAAAAGAAATAAAAATGTTAATTGAATTTATGTTGATTATGAAGCTTCATTTTATTTATTAACAAAAAAATTTAGTGAATATATTGAACCAGGTCAAAAAATTGTTTTTGCCTTAGATACTAAATTAAGTAACGAAGATAGAGACGCAAGAAGAAATGGTTTCGAAAGAGCTTGCAAAGAATTGAATATACCACATGAAACTATATTATTAATGAATAAAGACAATAATAGAGTTAATCAATTTTTAAATTATCTTAATAATGAAAATTTAGTTAATGTTGTTTGTTCAACACATGAGATTTTCATTAATATGATTTCTTCACCAGATAAAAATTTAAGACTAACAGACATTGGTTATTTGAGTATGTATGACTATCAATATAGATATAAAGCTAAAATATTTATAGATTATCCTAACATTGGGATTCAAACTGAAAGAATGTTATTTAATTCAGAAATAGATAATATTGTTTCAAACAAAATTATAAAACCTCAAATTTTAAGCAAAAAGAATTAACACTACGTTTTTCTTTTTTTATTTTCTTAATAAAATGTATAATAACTAAGCTTTATTAAAATTTAATAAAAAAGAGTTTACAATAATGAGCAAATCAGGAAAAAGCAGAATTGCTTTAATACTTTTATCATTTTTCCTTGATACACTTAGAATTGATAGATTTTATGGTGGAAGAATATTATTAGGTTTACTTAAGGCGGTTTTTTAATTTCATGATTCATTGACTTTATTTTAGCAGTTTTAGGTGCTAAAAAGACAATAACGGCAATTATATTTAATAAAAAATAATGAAGGAAATTCCTTCATTTTTTTATAAAAATGCTTATTTATAGTAATTTTGAACTTTTTGAATATATTTTTCATTGTCTTTTCTTTTAATTTCTTCACGTTTATCTGCTTTATTCATACCTTGGACTAAAGCAATTTCTACTTTAATTTTGCTTTTATTATTAAAATAAATTTTAGTTGGTTTAATTGTTGAACTTGGTGTTTTATCCAATTTACTTTGAATTCTTATTATTTCTTTTTTATGCAACAATAATTTTCTATCTCTTTTTTCTTCACATTTTAATAGCATATATTTTGGAAAATGTGATTCAGACAAAAACATTTCTCCCTTCTTATGATATACATACGAATTTGTTAGATCAATTCCACCTGCTCTTGCACTTTTTACTTCTCAACCTAAAAGCTCTATACCGGCTTCAAACTTATCAATAATTTTAAAACCATGTAGACCTCTTCTATTTTCACTTATTATTTTCATATGTTTAATTATAAAAAATATTGGGATTTTAACCCAATATTTTTTTATTATCTAGCAGATTTATCATAATTAATACCGGCGGCAGCTGGACCAGGACTTAATTTACTAAATGAAATCAAGAATACAAGTGTTAATACGTAAGGAATTGTTCTTACTAAATCACTATATTTTGTAGCTTCTTGACCAAATAATTCTTGGAAAGCTGAACCAGTTGCTAATGTACCTGCATATTGGAATACACCAAAAATAAATCCTGTTAATACTGAAATACCAATATTTCAGTGAGCCATAATCATAACAGCTATACCAAGGAAACCTAAACCTTGAACATTTCCATTATAAGCTGAACCTAATTTGTTTGCAAAAAGTGCACCAGCTAATCCAGCTATAGCTCCTGAAAGCATAATACCTTGTCATTTAATTTTGTAAACATTAACGCCAACTACATCAACAGCTTGTGGATTTTCACCAACAGCTTTAAAACGTAATCCTCAACTTGATTTGTTTAACATTACTCATGAAGCAATAACAACAATAATAAACACTAATAATGATAAACTAAATATTTTTTCTAATCCATTTCATTGTGCACTTATGTAAGCTTCATTAATTTGTGGATTATAAGGAATTGTTCTTGTAGGTGAGTTAATAAAACTTGAATTAACAACAATAGTTGCTGCGGCAACAGCAAGTAAGTTTAAAGCAACACCACTTATTGTATGATCTGCTTTAAGTTTAATAGTAGCAAAACCATGTAATAATCCAAATAATAAACCGAATAACATAGCCACACCGAATAGAATTAATTGAATAATACCATTTGAAAAGTTCGGATCAATTTTATAAACAATATAAGCTGCTAATGCATAACCTATACCACCAAATGACATCATGGCTTCAATACCGATGTTAACTGTACCACTTCTTTCAGAAAAAATACCTGAAATTGCAGCAAGAGTTAAAATCATCCCGTAAATAACTACTTCATTAGAGAAATTACTAAAAAATTGCATACTAGTTTTCTCCTTTTAATATTGCATTTCTACGTTTGAATATTGCCATGTAGTTATCATAATTTTCTAAATTAGTTTCGTTTCATAATTCTTTCATTAAATTATTTGAAGTAGTATTTCATTCGTTTTCTAATTCAGAAATTTGTGAATCAATTTGTGAAATTCTTTCAAGTTGTGCACTTGTGTCTTCACTTTTAGCTTTTTTAACAAATTTTAATAAATCTGATTTTTCTTGTTTTAAGAAATTAATTTCAACAAGTTTAACATTTCTGTATTTTGAAAGAATATCTTCAATGCTATTTATTTTAGCATCATATTCTTCTTGAGTTATTTTGCCTTGTTCAAAAGCATTTTTGTAAATTAATAAATCTGTTTCACAAGCATTTATTAATTCTTGATGTGAATAAACAGAATTTGTTGTTTTTGATAAGAAAATAATATTTGTGTAAGCAAATTTAAATCTTTCTCAGGCAAGATTTCTGTTCTTTGTTTTTTCTGTATGTAAAATTTTAAGTTTAGATTTAGATAAATTCTTAATATCTGAAATTTGATAGTAACCTAATTTTTCTAATTCTTCTTTTAAGGATAATTTTTGTTTAGATAAATCTGAAAAAATAGTTTCAACATTTTTTGAAGATAATTTTCCATTTATATTATCTAAAATATAAGTTAAGCTTTGAATATCTTTCTTGTATTGTTTAATTAAACCCTTAATTTCTAAAATACTTTTAGCATTAGTTTTTTCTGAATTAGCGTAAATATTTATTCATTTATTAAAGTTTTCTTCTATTTCTTTAATATTAGATTCAACTTCAGTTTTGTCAATTTTTTGACCTTCAGAAATGTATGAATATTTAACTAATTTAATTTCATAATCTCTTTGTAATTTATTTGATAAAGCTTGTTGATAGCCTAATGCATAAAGTTGATCTTGTAATCATAAAATTCTTTGTTTTAAAATTGAAATATTTTGAACTAGTTGTTCTTTTGTTTGGTTTAATTTATTAATTTTTTCTAAATTTGTACCAAAGTTTTTATGTGTTTGAATTTGAATCTTTTGTAAGGCTTCTCTTTCAATTTGCTTAATTTCTGAAAGAATTCTCTTGTATTCTAATGAATTCTTTTTATAAAGTGCTTTTGCATGTAATAATGCAATTCTTGTTTCTTCTTTGATTTGTTTTTTTCTTGGTAAATATGTTTTAAAGTAATATTCTTTATATCATTTTTGTTTTAATGTACCAATTAATTTTGTAAAGTAATGAATTGGTCTAAATGATGCAAATACATTACTTAAAGCAGCAAAATAAATAATAACACCAACTAAAACATCTAATCCACCACGTGAAATATTAGGACTTGATGAATAAATTGTTCTAATGAATGAATCTGAGTTTTTAAGAATACCATAGAAGAATGAAGAAAATACTATACCGATTGGTGAATTATTTCCCAATAATGCTATGGCAATTGTATCGAAACCAACTACAAGTGGTTCATTACTTGAAGGAATACTATATCTTCCTTGTTTAAATACAAAGTAGAAAAATGCTGCAAATCCTGCTAGTAACCCACCAAATCCCATTGTTAAAATAGTTGTTAATTTTTGGTTAACACCAGCATATGATGAAGCATTTACATTTATACCATTCATTTTTACTTTATAACCTAATGATGTATATTTTAATACTACAAATACACTAGCAGAAATAATAACAAGTAAAACTAAACCGATTATTCATGCAGTTGATGAATTAAATAATGATCCTTCAATTAAGAAAAACCCAGAAACCAATGGATCACCTTTTGGTAATAACATATTTACTTGAATTGGTGAATTTGGTCTTCAAACTCATAAACATAAATAAACAGCTATTCAGTTAAGAATAATTGTTGAAACAACTTCGTGTATTTTAAAATAAGCTTTTAAAAAACCAGGAATTAATGCAAATGCAAATCCTACTAGCCCTGAAGCAAATAATATAAGAAATGCTAATGCGTCATTTGTTAATACACTAGTTCCTTTATCTCTTAAATTACCAAAATAACCAATCAACATGAAAGCAACTGTTCCTGCTAACATCATTTGACCTGGTATACCAATGTTAAATAAACCTGATTTAAATGATAAACCAACACCAATAGAAGCTATACCAAATACAACAAATAAAATTGCTAATTCGCTTAAATTGTCGAATCCACCTCTAAATATGTTGATAATAAATTCAAAACCATTTTCATTGAATGCTATAAAAGTAAATATTATACCTACTATTAAACCAAATACAACTGCTCAAATTGAGTTTAATGTAGATCTAGCACCAGATTTTACGTTATTTAAAGTTAAAAATGACAAGAATGATGCTAATGGTTTTCTTTTAACTTGTTGTTTTTCTTCAACAGCGATTGTTTTTGCGCTCATTATTTATCCTCCTGTCCTTCTTTTTTACTTTCAGCCATTAATAAACCAATTTCTTCACGTGTATAATTTGAAGCAGCTTTTACACTTAAAATTCTACCTTCGTTTATAACAGCAATAGTGTCAGCTAAAGCTAAAACTTCATCTAATTCATATGAAATAAGAAGAATTGCTTTACCTGCTTCTTTTTCTTTAATAATTTTTGTATGGATTAAGTCAATAGCTCCAACGTCTAATCCACGAGTAGGTTGAACAATAACTAAAACATCATGTGGGTTTGTCATTTCACGACCAACAACTGCTTTTTGTTGATTACCACCAGAAAGTGATCTAGCCATTGAGTTACCGTTGTTTGTACCTCTTACATCGTAATTTATTTTAATATCTTGGAATAATTTTTCTTTCTTATTAGAATTGATAAAACCAAAAGGCGCGTATTTTTTATCATTTAATAATCTAAGAATTGAGTTATCCCTAATATTAAAATCAAGTACCATAGCATGTTTATGGCGATCACCGGGAACTATGTTTATATTTCCTTTTCTATTTTTCATATCTACAGATCATTTTGAAATATCTTTTACTGTTTCAGAACCATCTTCTGCATAATAGTGTTTAAGCATTTTTCCAGCTTTTGGTTTTAAAAGACCTGTAAATAAGTATTCTAATGTTTCTTGACCATTTCCTTCAACACCAGCTATTGCTAAAATTTCACCTCTTCTTAATTTTAAATTTATATCTTTAAGTGAAATACCTGATGAATTTTTAACTGAAACATTTTCAAGTTCAATTTCAGTTTTAGCATTTTCTTCATCAAAAGGAATACTGTTTTTAGGCATAACAACTTTTTTACCAACCATAGCAGATGCTAATTCTGCTATAGAAGTTTCTTTTACGTCAAATGTGCCAATTACTTTACCTTTACGTAAAACAGTTGCTTCATCAGCCACTTCTTTTATCTCATGAAGTTTATGAGAAATGAAAATTATTGTTTTACCATTTCTTCTAAATTCCTTCATTGTTGCAAGAAGACCTTTGATTTCTTGGTCAGTAAGAACAGCTGTTGGTTCATCAAAAATTAAAATATCTGCATCACGATAAAGCATTTTCATAATTTCAACTTTTTGTTGAGTAGCAACAGTTGCACTACCAGTTTTTTGATTTAACTTAAATTTAAAGTCATATAAATCTTGAATAGCTTTAATTTTAATAGCTGCTGATTTGTAATCAATTAAATTAGTATTGTTAAAGTTAAATTCAGAACCCATAACTATATTTTGTAAATTTGTATACACATTAACCAGTTTAAAATGTTGGTGGACCATACCAATACCAAGTTCATTAGCATGATTTGGATCTTTAATAATCATTGTTTTACCATTGATCTTAAATGAGCCTGATGTAGGTTCATACAAACCAAATAAAATTGATGTTAATGTACTTTTTCCGGCACCATTTTCACCAATTAAAGCATGAATAGAACCTTTTTTAACTTTGAATGTAACATCATCATTTGCTCTTATACCAACGAAATCTTTAGTAATATGATCAAATTCTACTGCATATTCTTGCTTCATTTTACCTCCTATATTTTGTTATATTTAATTACAAATTAAATATTAAAGTGCTTATATTTTAATATAAATATTAAATTTAATATGTAATTTAAGTAATAAAATTATTTTTCCACATTTTTTCCATATTTATATTTTTACCAAAACGGCTGTTTTAAAGGTATTAAAAGAAAAAAACACAATTTCTTGTGTTTTTTTAACTTAATCTTTATTATTAAGCTTGTGAACCTTCTGATGATGAACCCGCTGAAGGAGCTGCTGGTGTTGCTGTTGAAACAACTTTTTTAGTTGTTCTTGTTAAACCAGCTAAGTAATTTAAGTATGTAAAGATTCTTTGATCTTCTTGTTGTGAAGGTGCTCCTGAAGCATCAAATCTTTCTTGCATTTTAGCTAAAATAGTTTGTTTTTCTGAACTATATTTAGTTGTCGCAGCTGTTAAGAAACTTTGAGCTTTTGTTGTAAGAGTTTGATCTTTCATGTAAGCCCCTGCTACTTTAACATAGTTTTCTTGTGGTTTGTCAACAGAACTATAACCAAATGATAATTTTTCTGGTCCGTTAGCTTGACCAATTACAAAACCAGGGTATAATGAGTCAACATTTTTGTTTTGGTATAAACTACCTAAAATGTTGTAAACAATTTGTCCTACTTGTTTTTGAACTGATGTAAAGAATGCATTTTCAGGAATTGCTAATGATTGATCAGCATCAACACCAATTAAGAATTTACCAGCATTTTCTGTTTTTCTTAATTCACTAGCTGCATATGTTGTAATTGAACCTGCAACTGGGAATCATGCACGTGATTCTTTGATTTCGTTAACTGCGTTTGTAGCTTCTGTTTTACCAATTTCAAAACCTGATTTTAAGTTAATAACGTCTCTAATAGAGGTTGTTGTATTAGCTTCAATTTCTGTATTAGCATCAATAATACCATTTAAAATACCAACGATAAAGTCTGTAACACCTGGGAATGGAAGACCACCAAATGCACCTAATGTTCTTTGAGTAGCATCTGCATTATCTTTGTTGTATTCTGCTAATGCATAACCAGCCATTCAAGCAGCTTCTCTTGTGTTGAAGTTAACTGGTAAAATGTGTCCTGGATTATTAACAAAGAAATCGTGTTTACTTTCATCAAAGTCAATTGTAATAAATACAACGCCATTGTCTTTAATTAATTTTTGGTTAGAAGCTTTAGCAATAAATGTTTTTAAAGTATCACCTTGTGTAAAACCATTTAAAACGATGTATTTTGCTCCACCTTTAATAGCAGCTAAATAAGCTGAAGGTAAGTTAGCAGCACCTGGTTCTGAGAATGTGTTAAATGAATCTTTTGCATAGTTAACATCATCTACACCTAATTGTACTGATAATTTTCTTAAAGCTTCTCATGCACTTTGGTTGAATGATTTATCTTTTTCACCACCACCATCGATAAATAAAGCAATTTTAGGTAATTTTGCATAGTCAATTACACCATTTGTTAAATAATCTTCGTGAATTGAGAATTTTTGTGTTGTAATATCACTTAATGTTTGAAGAGTTTTAATTTTTTCTGAACCTACTGTAGCTTCAATAACTGTACCTTTTGCAACATCAACTTTGTCATTTGCAATAGGTTGAACTACTTCAGCTTTTGAAATTTTTCCTTCTTCTGTATATTCTTTAACTGTTGTTCCACAAGCTGCTGATAAAGCCACTAATGATGTAGCTGAAACAGTGCTTAAAAATGGAATAAATAATTTGTTTTTACGCATTGTAAATTTCCTTTTTATATAAATATATTTATATCAAGTTAAGGATTAACTTGATGACCATATTATACAATAAAAAAATTTTTGTGTATAAAAAACAAGCTTTAAAAGCTTGTTCTAAATTATCTAAATCATTCTACAAATGAATTTATATTTTTTTCCACTGATAATAAACTATCTTTAATTAAAGAAATTTGTTCATTTGATAATTCTTTAAGTGATTCTGGATATTTTATATATCCTACACCATTTCTTTTTGTTTTATCCAAGTCATTCATAAATTTAAAAATGTCTGTAACATATTTATCATTAAATTTATCTTGCAATTGTTCATCAGTTGTATATTTTGCTTCAAAAGCAGTTTTGAAAGTTGATAAATTTTGTTTTATGTTTTCAAGTTTTGAAACATTCTTAGCATCTAGATTTAATTCATTTTTCAATTTAGTTGATAATTCTTCAAAAGTAGTTAATCCTTTTTCATATATGTTTTTAATATTTTCAACACTATTTGTACTCATTAAAGAAATTTCATTTATTTTTGATTTTATTTCTTCTACTAATGCAGATTGTTTTGTTTTATATTCATCATATTTTTCATTTGCTTTTAAACCATTTAAAGCAAAAACTGATTTTTGTTCAATTGCTTTTAGTGCTTTTGAAACATAAAACATAGCGTATTTAGCTTGAGAAGATTCTTTAACTGATTCTCTTTCAACAATTGGTGTTACTAAAGAATAATAAACTAAATCTGCATTTGTAATATCTTTACCTGCTAACGTTTTTAAAGCAAAATAATATGCATTCACAAATTGGTCTAAGAAAAATTCTCTTTCAGTTGATTTAAATTCTTTATTTAATTCTTCATATTTTTTAATTAATTCAAGATGAATTTCTTTTTTAGATGTTAATTCTTTATATGTTTGAGAATTTGTATCATTTGCGTCTGCTTTAGCTTCTAATGTTTTAATTTCAGAAGATACTTTATCTAATTCTGTTTTTAATTTAGTTAATTCTTCTTTTTGATTATTATAATTTCTACTTGTACATGCGCCTGCAACTAATGGCATAGTTAAAACTGGTGCTATTGATGAAAGTAATATTTTTATTTTTTTATTCATAATTCTCCTTAATCTATAGAGATTTTTTTGTTATTTAATTAATATGCTTTAATTATATATTTAAAATATAATTTTTTATTTTTTTATCTCTATTTTTTTTAGTGTATAATTTGTATACAAATATGGCGAATGTGGTGAAGCGGTTAACACAGCGGGTTGTGGTCCCGTCATGCGAGGGTTCGAATCCCTTCATTCGCCCCATTTTTTTTATTCTTTTTTTATTTATTAATTATTAATGTAAGTAAAATTTAAATATGAAATTAGAACCAGAATATCTTGAAATTAAAAAAAGTAAATTTTATTCTTTTATTTTTGAAATTAAAAATAAAGAAGAAGTTTCAAAAATAAAAGATGAATTAAGTAAAGAATATAAAAAAGCAAGACATATTTGTCATGCTTATTCAGTAACAAATAATAATATAAATTTTACTGGTTTTTCTGATGATGGTGAGCCAAGTGGAACAGCTGGTAGACCAATAAAAGAATTAATTAAAATGAGAAACATTGATAATGTTGCTATTTTTGTGGTTCGTTTTTTTGGCGGAATAAAATTAGGTGGCGGTGGATTAATAAGAGCTTATGTAAAAAGTGCTAATTTAGCTATTGAAAAATTTATAATAAAAAAATAAGGAATTTTATGATTGCAATAATTGGAAAAGTTGGTGTTGGTAAAAGTTATCTTATAGAAAAATTGACAAAAAAAGGTTTTAGAACTTTAAAAAGCGATAATTTTATTAATGAAAAATACAAAAAAGATCAAATTCTTTATAAATTAATAAATGAAAAAATAGGTAACTTTTTAAATGACGATAAAGGGATAAGTAAAACTTTTTTAAAACAATGAATTTACCAAAATGACCATAACTTAGATATATTAGAAAAAATAGTATTTAATGCACTTTTTGATGAACTTAAAAATAAAAAATATGATTTTGTTGAAATACCTATTTTAATTAATAAAAATTATGATTTTTCTTCTTTGTTTGACAAAGTTTTATGCTTAGAAACAAATGAAAAAAATTATCAAAAAAATTTAGAAAAAAGAAATGTGGATAACTTATTTAAAAATAAAATAATGAAAAAAAACAACCCTTTTTTAATTAAAAAACAACTTTTTGGAAAATTACCTATTGTTAATATCTATGTGGATGAGCATTACGAAAATAGAATAATTGATATTTTTTTAGAAATACTTTAGCTATATCTATAAAATAATTTTGAGATTAGAAAATTTATATAGATTTCTGGAGGTATAAAATATGAAAAAAAATATTAATTATCCATTTTTTAAAGTTCATATAAATGGACATATTAATAGTGAAGATTTCAAAAATCTTCGTAAATTTTATTCTCCTATTTTAGGCTCAAATGCTATTTTATTATATGAATATCTAAAAGATTTAGGAAGCGCTGATAATAATGAATTTGGATTTTATGATTATGATAGCTTAACTTATTTATTAAATATGGAAATAGAGAAAATAAATGAGGCTAGAATCAAATTAGAATCTGTTTCATTATTATCTACTATGGTTGATGAATTAGATAGAAAAACTGTTTTTATTATTGAAAAGCCTTTAGATAGAAACAGTGTCAAGAAAAATGCTTTTATAGGTAATCAGTTAATAAAAATAATGGGCAAAATGAATTTTGAACATCTTTTAGGCAAGGAAAAATCAATAATAATAAACAAAGCAAGACATTTAGTTGATATTTCTGCAAAATTTGAAGACGTATTTATTTCTGATGACTCACCATATGATTTAGAAGAAGTAAATTCTAATTTAACCGAAACTAAAGAAATAAATAAATACATTCAAGAAAAAATACAATTTGATACTTTTAAATATTCAAATTTATATGAGTCAATATTAAAAGATGATTCAAGAGTTTTTTACTCAAGAATGATTGGCGAAGAACCTTCTTCTAATATTGTCACATTAATTAAAGAATCAAGAAATAATGATTTTAATGATCCTTGTATTAATTTAGTATTTTATTATGCATTTGAAGCAAATGGAAAAATTAATTCTTTATATGCTGAAAAAATTATTCAAAGTTTAATTGATAATAAAATTATTAAATTTGAAACTGTTGAAAAATATTTAGATGATATAGCTTCAAAAAAATGTAAAAATTTTGTAAATAAAAAACAATTATATAAAGCAATTTATGTTCAAAATATAAATACTAACTAGGAAAAATATGAACAATATTCAAAGCAAAGTACCTAAAAATAAAAATTTTTCTGAAAAAGCAGTTTTAAAAATAAAAAGTGATAGTAGACTTATTAAAATTATTTCAGAATTAAAAATAACTGATGAAGAAATCTTTAACAATTTAGTTAATTTCATAAATCTTAAAGAGAATTTAGATAACATAAAAAACTCAATTTTTAATATAAAAGTTAAAAGAGGAAAATTAAATAATCTTATTTTTGAAAAAACAGCAAGTAACAATAAAGCTTCTAAAAATGTTGTAAAGCAAATGAATTTAATTTTGACTCAAATAACTGATTCTTCTGATGAAGCTGAAATAAAAAAAATAAAAACAAATATTAAAGAAAGAGAAAATTTAGTTGAGTATATAAACATTTTACTTCAAGCATTTAATACACAAAATAAAGATTTTTATAAAAACATATATATAAGTGGAAGTAGTAAATCTGGTAAAACTTATATAGCCAACGCTATAGCAAATGAATTTGCCTCAAATGGCTTCTCTACAGCTATAATCGATACAAAAGATTTATATAATTTTTTAACAAACAAATTAAAGAATAAAGAAAGCTTCAACGATATTATTTTAGCTTTAAAAACTGTTAAAATACTAATTATAGATAATTTAGGATTTGAAAAAAATAATGCTTGATTCAAATATGACATTTTAAAAGAAATAATCTCTTATAGAAATAATAATAAAAATATTAATATTTATTCTAGTCCTCTATCTTTAGAAGAATTAAAAAGATTTTATTTTGAATCTGAAAACACTTCAAATAAATTTAAGGTTGAATCATTAAACTCAGAAATTGATTTTAATTTGATTCAATTTAAAATAAGCAATAATTAAAATATTCGGTTTCCCGAATATTTTTTTAATTTAAATTCTTCTATGAAGTTGGATTAGATAATTTATCTATTTCACTTTGAATTCATTTTAAATGATCGTTTAAATCATCTAATGTCTTAGATAAATCATTCATCATAGGTTGGTGAACATTTGTATAAAGATCTTCTAAATTAGCTGGTTGAAGAGTTAATAATTCTGCTCATTTTGTTCTTACTTCATTTAATTTATTTTCAAATGTTTCAGTATTATCAGTAGAAGAATTTTCTCTATTAATGTTTATTATTAGATTTTTTAATTGTCATCAAGTTTGTAATTCTTGAGTATTTAATTGGTAATTTTGATCAGAAATAGTTGTCTTCAATTGATTAATTGGTTCTTTTATATCATTCCATTTAAGTTCAGATGATTGACTAATGCCATTAGTTCATCTTTCTATATCTTTTAATAATCTACGTACAGTTCCTTTTGGATCATTTGTAGATTCATTCATAGATTCAGCAAAAATACCCACTAAATCCGTATTTATAGGTCTTTTACCAATTCCTACTTTAAAAGTTTTAATTTCATTAATTGCATTTTTAACTGTAATTAAAAATTCTGAATAAACTTCTTTTGAACTATTTGAAGAGAATTTAAATGATTTAATTTTACTAATTGAATAAGATAATTCAGGTTCCTTATTATTAATTTGAATATTTGAAGCTGATAATGTGTTATCAGATGATTCTAAATCAATATAATCTTCCCCATTACCATTTATTACTTTTGAAACTCCATTATATGAAACATTTAAAGAACTTGGTAAAGCAAAAGCTGATTTAGTTTCGTTAGCTTTAAAATGATCTAAACCAGATGTAGTTAATATATATGGCTTAACTTCTGTTCATGCAGTAACTTTTAAACCAGTGGCATTATTTCTAACTTCTTGTGGATTTATAGCAGAAACTCAACTAACTCTTATATATTTAGCATTTATAGGTGTGAAATTTGTTCTTATTCTTACAACTTGATTAACATTATTTGCATTTGTATTATGTGAACCTTGATCACCATATAATTGAGCAAATTGGTTAAAACCATTGTTGTTATTATCTTTTATAGTATCCGGTCTATCAAATAAACTAATTGTTCCATTATTTCTATTAAATCTTTCTTCTTTAAATCAATCATAATCAAAAACGTGACTTTGATTTTGAACATTTTCTCATGATTGTCCATCATCTGAGAATGAAATACGAACTTCTCTAGGAACAACATGATCATATCTTCCAGAAGAACCACCTGTAAATCTAACAAAAAGATCCATTCTTGCATATCAAGCATTTTCTTCTCTATTATTTGAATCTTTTTTATAGATTACAAAATTATTATTATTTTGTTCAATATTATAATCACCTCAAGCTTCATATCTTGACCCGCCACCATAATTATTATCTACTAATTTACCAATATTATTAGGAGTACGACTTCATTCAGCTTTTGTTCCTATTTGTGAACTACCTTGTAATCTTGTTATCATACTTGATTCAAAATTAATATTATTTTGTGGAGTACAAAAAATAATGAAACTTTTAATTTTTTGTGAATCTTGATATAAATTATAAATTGTTTCGCCTTCAGAACCAACTGTTGTTGTTTTTGTAACTTCTTCTTCATTATCAGTAGAAACAACTTTTTTGTAAATTTGATTTTCTTCTAATTTTGGTAATACATTTAGCACATTTCTATCTACTGAAGCTCATAGTTTATTATCAGTAACTGAATCATTTAAATTTGATGTTTCTAATGTAAATGGAACATTACTAAATTTAGCATTTGAAGGTTCTTCATCAAATTCAACTGTCATTCTTGCTGCATCAACTTTAGGGATTTCAGTATTTTCTATTTCATTAATTAAATCTGTGATGTTTGATTCATTTAATAAAATAGTTTGGTCTTTTAAAGGAACATTAGAAATTGTTGTTTTATCTATTCTATATTGATAATTTGAAGGAAGATGTTCTAATTTAGATCTTAATGAACTAATTGCTGTATTCATTTTACTTTCTTCATTATCAATTAAAGTTGTTGTTTCAGAAATTTCACTTACTTCATCAGCATCTGCGCCTCTAGTATTTATTTTGTTTGTTATATTTGTTCTAACATCATTATTTAGAGGTAATCTATTTCCAAGATAATCTAAAGCATTTCTAGCAGCATTATCTAAATCTGTTTTTAATTGTTTTAATTCTGACTCAATTGTTTCTAATTGACTTATTTCTCTTAGTTTATCACTTTGCAATTTATTATTTGCAGTTGTAATTAAAGTATCAATTTCAACATATTTTGGATTAGTATTAGGAAGAGCTTGTAAAGCAGTTTGTATTAATTGATATTTAGAAGCAAATTCAGTTGCTTTTGCTATTGCAGGTTCTTTAATTTTACTATTTATTTCTGAAACTTCATCATGTTCATTATTCATAGCATCAAGAAGAGCTTGCAATCTTACTCTTTCAGTGTTTTGTTCTGGTAATTTATTAATTTCAGCTTGGGCTTGTGTTTTAGCAGTACTTAAATCATTATTTAATGTTATAAGTTCATTTTTTAAAGTTTCAAATTCTCTTTGTTCTTTTGGATGAGTTTCTTGATCAACATCTTGACCATCAATTAATTTTTTAATAGCCACTTTTCTTGGGTGAGTTTCTTTAAGATTAGAATTATTTAATTGAGCTATTATATCTTGTTTAAGTGTTTCTATTGCAGATTTTTCAGTTTCTAATTCATTTTTAATAGCAGTAACTTTTTCTTTATTATTTACCAATTCAGCATAGTAATTATCAGCCATTGATGTAGAATGTTTAACTTTTACTGAATTACCTTCTGGTAACGCTTTATAAGATTCTCTTGCTTGTGATAATAAGGCGTCTAATGCTTGTTTTTCAGAATCTATTTGTTGTTTTAAAGCACTAATTTTTGAAACTTCATTAACTTCTTCAATTAAAGCAGATATTTCAGTTGAAATTTTAGCAATAATTTCTGAAGCAACAGTGTTTTCAACTTTTGCATTTGTAGGCAATTGTTGGTCAATATAACTTTTTACTTCTGATATAGCCTCAGTTAATTTAGTTTTTTCAGCTTGAGCTGCAGCTATTAATGAAGTAACTTTATTTACATTGTTTACACTGTCTTTATTTGCAACAACTCCATCAATTCTTGTTTTTTCAGCATTTCCTGCTGGTAATTGATTAATAAATTCAGTTAAGCTTGCTTTTGCAGCTTTTCATTCAGTAGCTTTTGTTTGAGCATTATTACCTGAGGTTTGAATTTTATCAACTTCATTATTATCTGAATCTTTTTGTTCTATTTTTTGTTTTATAGAAGCATATTCTTCATGATCAACAAGCTCTTCTACTTTTCTTAAAGCTTCAGTAACAGCATTATTTATTGAGTTTAATTCTGTTTCAGCAGCTTGTTTAATTTGTTCTATTCTAGCAATTGAATTACTTTCAGAACTATTAATTTGGTCTAATTCAGCTTCTTTTGTTGTTCTAATAGTATTGCCAGTTGGTAATAAAGCAAGTTTTTCTCTAGCTTCTCTTTTCTTGTCTTCAAAGTTTTTAAATGCTTCAGCAGCATTTTTAATATCTTGAATTTCACTAGCTGTTAATTCGTCTTTTGGTTCGTCTGAATCAGCTTTTTTCAATTGTGTTAATAATCTTTGTTTTTCTGTACTATCAGAAATTGAATCAATAGCTGCTTTAGCATCAGTATAAGCTTGTGTTCTAGCCGCTTCTTGTCTTTCATTACTTGAAGAAATTTCATTTTCTATTTCTTGCAACTTATCTGTTGTTCTTTCAGATTCATTATCACTGTTCATTAAATTATTAACTCTATTAATAAAGCTTTGTCTTTGTTGTGGGTCTTGAATTTTATTTGCCTTAGCTATTAATTCAGCTGCTTTTGTTTCTAATTTAGTCTCTTTGTTTACTTTATTTAATAAGTCATTAAGATCAGCAATAGTTTTTGTTGGATCATTTATAAGTTGTTGTAAGGCTTTTTTCTTATTAGAAAGTTCTTTACCTTCAGATTGTCCTAAAGCATCAATAGCAGCATTTCTAGCTTTTGCAACTTCTGCTTGTGCTTTTTGTTTTAATTCGTTTAATTTTTCTTCTGTTTGATTTGCTTCATTATTAACATCTGCATTTAGTGATTCATATGAAGTAGTATTATCGCCAGTAGCTTCTAATCCATTTGCCAATGCAATAGCGGCTTTAGCAGCATTTTTAAGTTCTTCAATTTTATTATTTACAGCTGTAACAATATTATCTAATTCAGCTAAATCAACAGTTCTATGACTTGCATCGTCAGAAGGAGCAGCTTGGTCTTTTCTAGAAACAAGTGAATTTTTAAATTCGGTACCATCTTGAAGTTTTCCAAGAGCTTCATTAACAGCTCTTCTTTTAGCTTCAATTTGTTCATCTTCTCTTGCTTTTTCAGCTTGAGCTTCTTGTAAGATTGTTGCTGCTTGTTCTTCAGTAGTAGCTGAATCTAATCTAGATTGCAATTCAGTTTTTTTAGCTGAATCTTTTGTTCTTAATCTATTAATTTCAGCTTGAGCTTCAGCTTTTTTAGTTTCGAAAGCTTTTTGTGTTGTAACTTTATTATCTAATGTATTTGCTTCTGTTGTAGCTTGTGAAGGATCTGCAATTGAATTAATTCTTTCTAATTCTTTTTCATATTCAGCTTTTTTAACTGTATCAGAAATTTGAGTTATTTTATCTCTTAATTGTTGTTTTTTAACTTCTAAATCTTGAGAAACTCTTTGTTCATTTGAAACTGCAGAATCTACATTATTAGCTAAAGTAGTTAAAGCATTCTTAACTTCTTCTGTGTTTGAATTTGGTTGACCATTTTTATTTAAAGCAGATTCTAATTGAGCAAGTAATTCTTCTTTTTTAGCTTGAGTTTGAAGAGCATTAATTCTATCTCTTAATTCTTGAGCTTTTTGTTTATTAGCTAATTCTTTATTTTTGTAATCTGTAGCTTGTGCTCTAATTTCATCTGCTTTTGCTTTAGTTTCAGCATTATTTAATAAAGTTTGTAATTCTGATCTTTTTGTTTCATTTTCAATATTTGCAATTTCGTCTGAAGCTGCTTTTTTACTGTCAGTATATTCTTTTTTCTTTATTATTTCATCTTTTTTAGCGATAACTTCATCCATATCATTTGCTGAATTAAGTTCATTTGCTAATTGTCTTTTATCTTCTTCTGAAATATTCTCAGCAGAATCTAGTTCTTGTTGAGCCTTTTTCTTTTCTTCTTCTTTACTTTCTTCAGATTGAGCTTCTTTTAATAATTCATTAAATGTTGAATAATTTGAAGAATTATCTGCTTCTGCTTTTGATATTTTTTGTAATAATTCTTGTTTTTTAGGATTTGTATCATCTAATTTTTCAACTTCTGCTTTTGCTTCTAAAATTTTATCATTAACGATTTTTTCTGCTTTAGCCTTAACAGTTTTTCTTTCTTCTTCTGTTGAAGCATTTATAAGTTCAGAATTCAATTTTGATGATTCTTCATCAGCACCAGCTAATTTATTAATTGCAGTTTTTGCTTCATTTAAAGCAGTTGTTAATTTTTCTTCAGCTTTTTGTTTTGCTGTAGCTACTGCTTCTTTTGCTGCTTCAATATCACTAGTTGTTCCATTGTTAATTGAATCTATTAAAGCTTGTTTTTCTTCTGAATCAGATAATCTATTAGCAACTTTTAAAGCTTCATCTTTAACACTTTGAAGTTCTAATTCTTTATTAATTTTATCTTTTTGTTTTGTAATATCATTAAAAGCTTCTTCACTTGAAGGATTAATGCTATTTAATGAATTTATTAATTGTTCTTTTTTATCATTTGGAAGGTTTGAGCTATTAATGCTTTCTTTTAAGTCTTCAATTCTTTTATTTGCTAAACCAGTTAAACCAATTTGATCTTCTAATGTTTTTTCAGCTTCTTTTGTAAGTTTATCTAATTGTTTTGCAATTTCAGCAGCTGCAGATTTTTGATTTTCGTAATTCAATACTTTTTCAATTTCAGCTTTATTATTTGAAAAATCATCTAAAGATTCAGTTTCATCAACTTGTGATAATAATTCAGCTTTTTGAGAATCAGATAAATTTGTTGCTGAGTTAATTTTTTCTTTAAGAACATCTTTTTTAGCTTCTAATAACTTAGCTTCTTTATTTTCAGTGTTTTGGTTAAGAATTTCATTTTCAATGGCTTTTTCAGCTTCTTGAATATCTTTATTCACTTGGTTGTCTAATGCTTTATTTAACTCTACTTCTTTTTCTTTTAAATCTTCTAAAGTTGTTATTGAGTTAATTTTTTCTTTTTCTCTTTGTTTTTCTTCTGGTGTTAAATTTGAAGATTCAATTCTATCATTAAGAATTTCTTTTTGTTTTGAAATTAAAGAATTTGAGCCTTTTTCTTCAATAATAGCTTTTTCAATTTGTTTTTGAAGTTTATCCAATTCTTCTTGTTTTTCTAAAGTATTTAAATTGCTATTAGAAATAATTTCTTCTATTTTTTGTTTTAAATCATTGCTTGTTTCGCTTGATAAAACTTCTGTTAATTTATTAAGTTCTTCTTTTTTTAGTATTTAATTTTTCTTCTGGTGTCACAACTGCTGCTGCAATTTTTTCTTTTAATTGAGCGACTTTTTCAGGATTTGAAACTTTTGAAGCTAATCTATTTAAATCATTTATTGTTTCACTAGAATTATCTAAATTAGAATTAAGTATTTTATCAAGTGATGACTTTAATTCTTCTTTTTTCTTTGGATCCTTAATATCTTCAATTAATGATTCAACTAATTTTGCATCATTCTTGTTTTGTATAACTTGACTTTCTTCTTTTGAATCAAGAATAGATTGAATTTGTTCATTAATATTTCTAAGTTCGCTTAATGAAAGATTGTTAGAATCTTCTAACATTTTTTCTAAAGCTTGCTTTTTAGGGTTTGAACTATCTATTTGTTTAACAGATTCTATAGCTTTTGCCAACTCATCTTTTTTATCTTCAGAATTTGCTTCTTTTTGAGCTTCAGATAAAAGTTTTTGTAATTCATTAGAATCTTCACTTGAAAGATTATTTATTTTATCTCTTAATTCAGATTTTCTTGGTTCTTCAATTGTATTTGCTATTTTTAGTGCTTCATTCTTAACATTATTGAATGAAATATCTTTATTAACTTTGTTAGTTAATTCTTTTAATGCTTCTAATGAATTATCACTATCTTTTGAAATAGAATTAGCTTCTGATAATAATTTTTCTTTTTCTTCGCTAGATAATGAAGAATTATTTACCAAATCAATTAAAACTTCTTTTTTAACATCGAAAACTGACTTAGAAGTGTTTTTATTTTCAGTTGCTAATTGATTTTCAACTTCATTTTCAATAGAATTTAATAAAGTATCTACTTCTTTAGAGTTTTCTCTTTGCTTTTCTTTTTCTAATTCTTCTTTTACTAATCCTTTAGTTGTATCAAATTTTGATAATGAATTTGCTTTATCAACTTCTGATAATAATTTTTCTTTTTCAGAAGGTAATAAAGTTGAAGAATTAATTTTTTCTTTTAATTGATCCTTTTTGATTTTTAAAAGTTCTTCTTGAGATGTTGAAGAAAGTATTGCTTCTTCAATTGTTTTTTCTAATTCTTTTACATCATCAATTTTCTTTTTATCTAAAATTGCTTCTAATTTTGTTGAAGCTCTTCCAAATTCTTTTTCATTTGTTGTTGCTTCAATTTTAGCTATTTCTGATTTTTTTTCTGAATCTGAAAGAGTTGATGAATTAATTCTATCTTTAATCATCTCTTTCTTAGCTGCTAATAATTTTTGTTCGCCGTCTTCTTCTCTAATAGCTTCTTCAATTTTCTTTTGAATTTCTGCTAATTTTCTTAATGATGAAGCAGGATTATCATTAGCATTTTCTATTGCTTTTTCTAATTCAGCTTTTAGATCATTTAATTTTTGATTTGTAGATTCAAGGTTTAAAGTAGCTAATTTATCCAATTCAGCTTTTTTTAATAAAGCTTCTTTAGTTGGAGTAACAATAATTTCTGAAATTTTTTCTTTTAATTCATCACTTTTGTTTTTGTCTTTTACAAAACTAGCTAAATTGTTCAAATCTTGTTCTAGTTGTTTTGAATTATCAGAATTATTTTTTAACAAATCTAATTTATCTTTTAGTTCATTAGCTTTATCTTGGTCTTTAATAGAATTAATCAATACTGAAAGATAATTTTCTGTTTGATTATTTTCTGAAACACGTCTTGATCTATCGGCATTATATTCTTTTTCAGCTTCTTGTTCAATATTTTGTATTTCAAAAATTTTAATTTCTTCTTTATTTAAGGAATCTAATAATTTAGACTTCAATTTATTGTCAACATTTAAACGATTAATCGCTTCTAAAGCTTTTTGTTTTGCTTCTTCAACTTTCTTTGGATCTTCTTTACCACTTGCAATTTCATCTAAAATTTCTTTTGCTTCTTTTGAAATTGCTTTAAATTCCTCATATGTTTTAGCACTTTTTAGTTTTTCTAATAAGCCTTGTTTTTTTGAGTAATCATCAGGTATAGCATTTACCAAATTTGTTGCTTCTTTTTTAGCTTTTTCTAATTTTGTTCTTTTTGAAATAATAATACCTGTTATTGCAGCTGTTGCAGCTGTTGCGCCTAATAAAAGAACACTTGCTGTCGTTGCAAATACTATCTTTTTCTTTTTATTTTTCTTTTTATTTTCACTATTATCCATAATATATCTCTATCCATAATATATCTCCTTAATTTAATTTTAATTTTATTGAAATATTATTAAATGTTTACAATTAAATTATATATTTATATGTAACATTTATAAAAAAACATATGAAATAAGCCATATGTTAATAAAATTATTCTTCAAATTCTTCAATTTGTTCAATTCTTGATTCGTGTCTTCCACCTTCAAATTCAGTTTTAATGTATTCGTTTAACATAGCTTTTGCTTCTGATACAGGTGTATAACGACCTGAAAATACAATAACGTTTGCATTATTATGTAATTTTGCCAATCTTGAATCCTCAACTGATGTAACACGTGCTGCTCTAATTCCTGAATGTCTGTTTAAGGCATAAGAAATACCTAATCCTGTTCCACACATACCAACACCAAATTCAACATCATTGTGTTTAACATAATCTGCTAATTTATGACCTTGAGTAGCATATGATGTTGAAACCTTATTGTCTTCTGGACCTAAATCTACAACTTCATATCCCATACTTTTAACATAGTCTCTTAATTCATTCTTTAATTCAACTGCTGCATGATCACTTGCAAAAACAACTTTTTTACCCATAAGTTCTCCTTAGATTTTTTTAATTTACATGTAATATTTTAAAATAAAGCTTAATTTTTCCAAAAAAATCTTTATTTTTTTATCTTTTTTTAAAAAATAAACAAATTTTTTATGAAAATAAATAAACAAATAGATATAAAAGACTGTGCAATTTCTATATTGCAATACATTATAAGAAAAAAGCAAAAAATAAATGTAGATGAAAATTATTTAAAAGCTAATGTAAATTATGGTGAAAATGGCATTAATGGAACGACCTTAATTCATTGAGCTGATAAATTCGGGATAAAAATAGTTGGCACAAATGGAGACACAAATGCGTTTTTTTCTTTAGATAAAAAAGAATTTCCTATTATCGTTTTAATTAATAACAATGGATTACAACATTATGTTATTCTTGAAAAAATTAAAGGTGATTTTTTTTATATAAATGATCCTGCTAATGGAAAAATTAATAAATTAAAGTCAAAAGATTTCGAAAAACTTTTTTTAAATATTGCTTTTTTTATTACAGAAGTAAGTGAAATGTCAAAAGATAAAGTTTTTAAACTAGAAGATAAAATTAATAAACTATTGCCTAAAAAAACTGATGTCTATATTTTATTATTTATTGCTGTATTAAATAATTTTTTAATATTTGGTTCTACATTTTTTATAAAAATTGTTTTTGAATATATAATACCTAACTTAGCCAAAAACACCTTATTTATTGTAGCTTTTATTTTTATATGAATTAATCTCTTAAGATTTACTAATCAATATATTAAAAATATAATTGTAAAAAAGATAACTAATAAAATTGAATTAAATATACATAATGAATTTTTTAAAAAAATTTCAAACTCTTATCATAATCAATTAAGCAAAATTAATACAGTTGACTTTTATAAAAGATTAGGTTTTATTAATCAAATTGCAAATAATCAATCAAATTTTGCTTATAGCATTTTAAATCAAATAATAACAATTATTGTTTCATTTTTCTTATTAATATGAATTAACTATAAACTTTTTATAATTGTTAGCATTTGTACTTTTTTTCTTTTAATAATAAATTCCATCTATCAATATTACATAAATAATACATACAATAAATTTGTTTATTCATCTATTAGAAAAACAAAAGATGAAATTGACATAATTAATTTAAGAAATCAAATATATAATACTGATATAAGGGACTATTTATCTTATAAACTAAAAAATGCTTTTTATGATTTTAAAAATAATGAATATAAATTTAGTAATATACAAAATAATAATTTGTTAATAAATAACTTAATTATAGGTAATATTGGTATTCTAATAATAAGTATTTCAACAATAATGATAATTAATAATAAATTTAATAGCTCAGATTTAATGCTATTTTTGACTAGTTCTAACTTTTTTACAAATCCTTTACTAGAAATATCAGGAATAATAATGACAAGAATGCTAATAAAAAAGCACATTCATCAATTAAACTATATTTTTAATTTTATTGAAAAAGATTATAAAAACGGAATTACAATAAATAAAATTAAAAATATAAAAATAAATAATTTAAGTTTTCAATATGAATTAGGAAAAAATATTATTAACATTAATGAATTTTTCATAAATAAAAATATTCAGCTAACAGGGAAAAATGGTTCTGGCAAAAGTACTTTTTGTAATATACTTGTAGGAAATATTATTAACTTTTTGGGAACTTATTCAATAAATGAAGTTTCATTTGAAAATATAAATAAAGAAGCTTTTTTGAATTCTTGTTGTTATATTTCAACAAATGATTTTATACCAAATGATAATATACTTAATTTAATTTCTTTAAACCAGAATGACTATAAAAAAGAATTTTTTAATAATATTGAAAAATACAACCTAGGAAATCTATTTTCAAAATTTAAAATAAATATCAACTCAGAAATTAATGATAGTGGTAAAAATATTTCAAATGGGCAAAAACAATTTATTAATTTATTAAAATTATTTATTAAAAAATATAAATTAATAATTTTAGATGAGGCTTTTGAATCAATAGATATTGAAAATTTTAATCTTATAAAAGAAATGATAAAAAAATATCAAAATGAAGCTTTTTTTGTTGAAATAAGTCATAGTAAAAAATATATTTTTGAAGAAAATGAGGTAAATTTTGAAAAAATTAACTCATGTAGATAAAAAAATATTTATTATATTTTTTTTAATTTTAGTGTTTTTTATACTAATAATATTTTTTTGCTTTTTCTATAAAGTAGATGAAATAAAACATATTATCATAAAGTCTATCAACAAAAATAGCACAGAATATGAAATACAAAGTAAAATTTTTTTCAAATTAAAAATAAATCAAAAATTAAATGTTTATATTGACCAAAAATACTATGAAGCAGTAATATATAACATAAAATATATTGATAACAAAACTATACTTGACATAAGGTTTGAGGATGTAAATATTAAAAAATATATAAAAATTAATGACTTTTTTGAAACAAAAGTATTCGTAGGAACTACCAACTTTTTAAATATAATTTATGGATTTAAAATAATTTAAATAATTTATAATTTAATTATGATTAAATTAAATATTGATATTAAATATAATGGTTTAAAAACTTTTAGATTTAAAAAGGAGTTTAAACAAATTTTAAGAAATTTGCAAACTTATTTTAAATTAGAAAATAAAGAAATTTCAGTTGATGTTTTAATAACAAACAATGAAGAAATTAAAAAATTGAATAAAAAATTTAGAAATAAAGATTATGCTACAGATATTTTATCTTTTGATTTTAGTGGAAAAGATATTTATAAAAATCTTCCAATTTTTCCTTTAGGAGAATTAATTATTAGCCATGAAAAAGTCAAACAACAAGCAAAAGAATTTAATCACAGTATTAAGAGAGAATATTGTTATTTATTTACTCATGGATTAGTTCACTTAATGGGTTTTGATCATGAATTAGAAGAAGAAAGAATACAAATGAATAAAATAGTAGACGATATTTTTAAACCGTTAAATATCAATAGAAAAAGAGAGGAAAAAGAAAATGGAAATTAAAGTATTAAAAGGGCTTTTAGAAAAATCATATTGTCCTTATTCAAATTTTAAAGTTGCAGCTATTGCAATTGATAATGAAGGCAAAGAATATCACGGTGTTAATGTAGAAAATGCTGCATTCCCATCAGGTTTATGTGCAGAAAGAAGTGCATTATTTGGTTCAGTTGCCTATGGAGGAAAAATGGGTAATTTTAAAGAAATACACATAATTTCTTCTGGCAAGGATTTCGTTAGTCCTTGTGCAGGATGTCGTCAAGTTATGACAGAATTCATGCCAAATGATGCATTAGTATACCAATATAACGGAGAAGGAACTGAATATAGAGTTAACAAATTGGTAGAACTAATACCTTATCCAATTAGAAGTGAGCAAATAAAATAATGAAAGTTTGTTTTGCAAGCATTATCGGTAGACCAAATGTTGGTAAAAGTACTTTATTAAATAGAATTATAAATTACAATGCCGCTATTGTTTCCAACACACCTCAAACTACTAGAAATCAAATAACAGGTGTTTTAACTGAAAATGGATATCAATTAATTTTTGTGGATACACCTGGTATTCACAAACCAATAAACTTGTTAGGTGAATTTTTAAACAAAGATGCGTTTGACTCATTAAAAGATATAGATTGCTTATTATTTTTATCACCCGCAAATGAAAAAGTACTTTCTGGTGATAAATTGATTTTAGAAAAAATAAAAAACATTGAAAATAAAATCGCGGTTATTTCAAAAATAGATTTGGCTAAGACGCCAGAACAAATAAACGAAAAAATAAGTGAACTACAAAACTATAATTTTAAACATATAGTTTCAATATCTGAAAATAACTTCAAATCTATTGAATCTTTAATTCAACTTATTAAGGAATTTTCTTATGAAGGAGATCCCTTTTATGAAGAAGATTTTATAACAGATAAAACTATGCGTTTTATATCAAAAGAAATAATTAGAGAATCTGCTATTAATTTACTTCATGATGAATTACCGCATTCGATAGCTGTAGAAATTAATGATTTTTTTGAATATGAAGATTTTGTTGAAATAAATGCAACAATATTTGTTAAAAAACGTTCCCAAAAAGGCATTTTAATAGGGAAAGATGCTTCAATGATAAAAAAAATAGGAACTATTTCAAGAAAAAAAATACAAAATCAATTAGGTATTAAAGTGGTTTTAAAAACTAATGTTAAAGTTGCTGAGAAATGAGTTGATGACAAGAAAATTTTAAAAAGATTCGGTTATTTTTCAGAATAATATAAAAAAGGATTTAATTATGAATAAAAATAGACTCAATAAATTATTTTTAGAAAAAAATATTGAGGCCATTGTTTCTCCGGCCCCACAAACTAGATTATGATACTCAAAAGTTCAAACAACTGACGGATGAATTATAATTGAAAAAAATAAAGCTTATTTATTTGTAGATGGTCGTTATATTGAATATGCTAGAAATAATGCAAAAAATGTTGAAGTTAGATTATTAACACAAAATTCTTTAATTGATTTTTTCAATGAAAAAGGCTATAAAAAAATTGCAATAGAAAAAGATTATGTTTTATATTCGCAATATCAACAAATTTTAAAACTTGTTAAGCCTACAACTGTTGGTTTAATTCTAGGTCAAGAATTAAGAATTCAAAAAAGCGAAGAAGAGTTAGAATTAATGCAAAAAACAGTTGATATTTCATTACAAGCTTATGATGAATTAATTAAATGAATTAAACCAGGACAGACTGAAAAAGAAGTTGCAGCCTATTTAAATTATTTACTTAAAAAACATGGTGCTGATAAAGAAAGTTTTGATGAAATAGTTGCAACTGGAGCAAATTCTGCTGAACCTCATCATCATCCAACTGATAAAAAAATAGAAATTGGTGATTTATTAAAAATAGATTTTGGTGCTTTATATAAAGGATATAGCGCTGATATTACTAGAACTATTATTTTCGGTGGAGAAGAAAATGCTAAAGATAAGAAAGCAGTTGAAATATTAAATATCGTTAAAGAAGCTGCTAAAAAGGGCAGGGATGCAGTTAAACCTGGAATAAAAGCCAGTGAAATTGATAAAATTTGTCGTGAATATATAACAGAAAAAGGTTATGGCGAATATTTTGTTCATTCTACAGGTCATGGTTTAGGTATTGATGTGCATGAATTACCAAGTGTTGGTTCAAAAAGTGATTATATTTTGGAGCCTGGAATGATAATAACCGTTGAGCCTGGAATTTATATTGAAGGATTAGGTGGAGCTAGAATTGAAGATGATGTTCTAGTAACAAACAACGGTCATTATGTAATATCAAGAAAATAGTTTTATGACGCAATTTGCGTCATTTTTTTACTAAAAAGTTAAAAAAAGTCATTAAAATGTATATTTTTACAATATTTCAACTTTCAATATATAATTAATATACTATGAAACAATTAGAAAAAATTACACCTTTAGAGCAAGATTTTGCAAAATGATATACAGATGTTGTAAAACAAGGACAATTAATTGATTACGGACCAATAAAAGGAACATTAGTTTTCAAACCTAATTCATATGGTATTTGAGAACTTATTCAACAAGAACTAAATAAAATTTTTAAAGAAAATGAAATTCAAAATGTTTATCTTCCACTTTTTGTTCCTGATAGACTTTTAGCTAAAGAAAAAGAACATATTGCAGGCTTTAATCCAGAATTAGCAACAATAACAAAAGTTGGTGATAAAGAACTAGATGAAAAAATTTATATAAGACCAACTAGTGAAGTTCTTTTTGCAGAAGTTTTTAAAAATAACATAGAATCATATAAAGATTTACCTATAATTTACAATCAATGGGCAAATGTTGTCAGATGAGAAAAAACAACCAATCCTTTTTTAAGAAGCAGAGAATTTTTATGACAAGAAGGTCATACATGTCATTCAGACACTTTAGAAGCTAGACACTTTACTAAAAAAATGATTTCAATATATGCAAAATTTTTAAAAAATTATTTGGCTATACCTACAATTTTAGGAAAAAAAACACCACATGAAAAATTTGCAGGGGCTTGTTCTACTTATACTATTGAAGCTATGATGAAAGACGGTAGAGCTTTGCAAGCTGGAACCAGTCATTATCTTGCCCAAAACTTTTCTAAAAAATTTGAAATAGAATTTAAAAATATAAAAAATGAGAAAGAGAATGTTTACCAAACATCATGAGGGGTATCAACAAGATTATTAGGAGCCATAATCATGACACACGGTGATAACAGAGGAATTATTATCCCGCCTAGAGTTGCACCAGTTCAAATTGATATAATAGAAATATTAGCAAATAAGGATTCAAGAGTTCATGAAAAGGCAACTGAACTAAAAAAAATATTAGGTAGAAAATATAGAGTTAGACTTGATGATACGGATAAATCTGCTGGATATAAATCTTCAAACTCTGAAATACAAGGTACACCTTTAAGAATTGAGATTGGACCTAAAGATATTGATAATAATAGCGTTACAATTGTTAGAAGGGATAACTTAGAAAAAATAACTGTTGCTATCACCGATGTTAAAAATATTATTGATAAATTATTAGATAAAATTCACGATAATTTATACGAACAAGCTAAAAAAAGACTAGATGAAAATACCATTTTTGTAGATACATACGATAAATTTAAAGAAGGTATTTCAAATAGTAAATTCGTTATTGCACCATTTTGTTGTTTAGGAGAAGCTGAGGAAAAAATAAAAGCTGAAACAGGTGCTACAACAAGATGTATTCCTAAAGAATTCGACAAGCCTTTAAAGAAGAATAAATGTATTTTTTCTTCTTGTTCAAATGAAACAAATCTTTATGTAGTTTTTGCAAAAGCCTACTAGTTTAGTTTGTTCAGAAAGGCTCACTAAATTATGATTAATGTTGATTATATAAAAGAAATACATTCACTTTTAAGAAATAATGAAAAATACAAAATAGTTCAAACTATTTGTAATTTAGAAATAAATAAACTTAAAATTAATGAAATGAATAAAAACGGTATAACTATTACTTCATTAGATCAAATTAATAATTATAAACTTAATAAAATTCATGGAAGAATAAAAGATACAATTTCTAAATTAAATTATGCAAATAAAATTATTTTATTAAATGATTTTATTTTTAAAAATGAAAATAATAAATTTTGATATGAAGAGTTTTTTTCAAAATCAACATATTACAAAAAACGTGCTGAAGCTGTAGAAGAATTTTTATTTTACTTCTTAAACTAATGAAAAAGCAGTTAATAACTGCTTGCCACATTGTAATTTACATCTTGACACCCTTTTTTATGCAAAAATTAAAAAAGGGTGTTTTTTTATATAAAAAAATCCCAAGAAAAACTTGAGATCACAGCAAATGAATTATATTAAAATTAATTATAAAATAAGAAGCATTATAGATATTAGTTTAAATGTTGAAAGAAAAACTATTTCAGAAATAGCAAAAATTTTAAATATTTCAAGACAATCTATTTCAAATGAAATAAAAATAAATTCTGATTATTGAGGTTATAACTCTGAATATGCAGAAGTAAAGCATAGAAATAGAGAAAAATGAAAAAATCATTTTAAATTTATAAATAAAATGAATTCATATAAACACTACTCTAAAGAGTTTAAAAACAAATATAACAAAAAAACTTTTAGCGTTGAACTAACACATTTATATATTAAAAATAATTTTAATTTTAAGATACCAAGCATTAAAACAGTTTATAACTGGATAAATTCAAATTTATGAGTAATAAAGCGAAAAAATATTTTGAGGAAACAATACACAAAAGGCGGAAAAAGGGATGGTGGACCTGCTTATAAAAGATTAGTTGGTGCTAGATGAGTCAGACCGTTTTGAACAAGACCAAGAGAAATAAACGAAAGAAGTACTTTTGGCCATTGGGAAATAGATTTAATTGTAGGAAAACAAAAAGCAGGGCATTCACACATTCTATCATTTGTCGAAAGATACAGCAGATATGGTATTTTGGTAAAAGTTGACAGTAAAAACCCTTGGTATATTGCTTTAATATTATTTGAACTAATAAAAATATACAATTTAAATGTTAAGTCAATAACATCTGATAATGGATTTGAATTTAATTCACTTTTTATAATTGGATATAAGTTAAAAATTTTTATTTATAAGGCAGATCCTTATGCTTCTCAGCAAAGAGGAACAAACGAAAATTTTAATGGATATGTTAGACGTTTTTTTAAGAAAAAAACTGATTTTAATTTAATTTCTAATAATGAAATTTTAAAAGTTCAACGAGAAATAAACAATATTCCAAGAAAAATACATGGTTACTTAAGTGCTTCTGAAATGTATGCACTTTGTGAAATAAAAGAGCCTGGTCTAAATATACCATTAAACGAAAAACTTTACAGTTGACAAAATAAAAAACGAGAAAGTAACGGTTCAAGAAATAAATTCTGGAAAACTAAAAAATAGAAAGGAAAATGTCTTAAGTTTTTCTTTTTTTATTTCTACTTTTTTAAAAAAAGTAGCAAAAATAAATAATAATAAACTGCGTTGCTGTACTTTTTCAACCACTAAAAATAGGTGTGGTGAACCACTGCTTGTATTTTTGATTACCCGATAGTAATATTTGAAAATAATATATAAAAATGGTAACCAAATTATATTGGTTACCATGTAAAGATGTAAATTACAATTTAGCAAGCAGTTAATAACTGCTTTTTTTCTTATTTTTTTATTTATAAAATAAAAATAATTATAACTTTGATATGATTAAAACATTATGGACTATTTAAATTATAATGTTAAAAAATTTCATCTTTTTTGTGAAAGCGTTCAAATAAAAGTACCGGAAAATTTAAAAAACACTGAACTTTTAAATCTTGAATACAAGAAAAACACTGATGAATTTAATAATTTTATTGATTCTATTTATTTTAAATTAAAATTTAATGATTTTATAACTCCTTCTGAATTCATTTTTATTTATAAAGAAATAAAAAGTAAAAAAGATATTTTTAAAATTGAAGTAGATTTTATAATGTCGAAAATTCAATACACAAAAGAAAGTATTATTGATTTTATTAATGTTTTAATTAATGAAAAAAATAAATTTAACAAAATACTTAAATTAAATTTAAATGAAATTTTAGAATTAAAAAATAATGAATTGATTATTAAACTTGATAATAATGAATTTAATTATTACAAAGAAATTTTTGAATCAATTCATGAAAAAATAAAAAAATTTGGTTTTAAAGAAATTATTTTTACGTTTATCAAAAACGAAGAAAAACAAGAATATGTATTAGAAGAAAATATTCAAGAAAAAAATGAAAAAATAAAAAAAATGTTAGATCACTTTTCTAATAAAGCAATAGAAATTACAAAAAATAATTCATACCCTGAAAATAAATTTAGAAATCCTAAAAAAACATTTGCAAATATAAATTATCAAAATATTTCATTAGAGAAAATTAAAGATGTCGATAATAATTCATATGTAAGTTTTGTGGGCGAAGTTTTTAAAAAGGACAAAAAACCAGTTTATAGAAACGGCCAATCTTCATTTACATTTTATGTTTCAAATTATAAAGAAGCCGTTAAATGCAATTGATATTCAAAAGGCGAATTTAAAAGAGAAGATCTTGATTTAATAGAAATAGGTAATTGAGTAAAAATTAACGCTCAAATACCTTCTCTTGAAAGAGTTTCTAGAGGTTTTTTTGTTTATGTTAATACAATAACTTCTTCTAATTCTTTGTTTGAAATAAACATAGATAATAATCCAATAAAAAGAATAGAATTGCATGCTTGCTCAAAAATGAATACAATGGATGGATTAATGCAACCAAATGAAATTGTAGAAAGAGCTAAAAAACTCGGTATGTCGTCTGTTGGAATAATGGATTTAGATGGGGTTCAAGGTTATCCCGAATTTTATCTAGCTTGTAAAAAAAATAATATTAAAGGTATATACGGTGCAACTTATTCAGTAATAGATGACTATAATAAATCTGTATACGGCCCTATTTTAAAAGGTAATATATCAGATTTTGAATTTGTTTCTTTCGATATTGAAACAACTGGTTTAAGTCCAAGATTCCATGAATTAATAGAATTTGGGTCAATAACAGTAGATACTAATTTAAGAAAAAAAGATAAAAATCAATTTTTTGCAAAGCCTAAGAATAAATTATCTCAATTTACAATAGATTTAACAAAAATTACTGATAAATTAATCGAGGACGAAGGTTTCTCAATAAAAGAATCTCTTTTAAAAATTTATGATATTTTAAATAATAAAGTTGCCTTAGCACACAATGCAAGATTTGACTATAACTTTTTAAAAGAACAATTTAGATTAAATGAAATTCCTTTTCCTAATGTCACTGTTATAGACACATTAGCAATTTCTAGAATGTTAAACCCTGAAAAAAGAAGTCATAAATTAGGTCAAGTTGCAAATAGACTTGGAATTGATTATGATTCTGAAATTGCTCACCGTGCAGACTATGATGCAAATGTTTTAGCAGATATTTGAATTAACCTTTTAAACGAATTAAAAAAAATAAATATTAATACATTTGAAGATTTAACAAAATATACTTCAAAAGAATTTGAATCAAGAAAATATCCAAATGAAATAAGTACAATAATTAAAAATACTAACGGTTTAAAAGAGCAATATAAACTTATTACAAAGAGTTTAACTGAAAATTATAATAATGGTCCAAAAACTTATTTAAGTACAATTCAAAATATTAATAGAAATAATATATTAATAGGTTCAGGCACTCTAAAATCAAGATTGTATGATAAATATTTTTATTCATGTCAAGAAGATTTTTTAAAAGAATTAGAAATATATGATTTTATTGAAATATTACCACCTCAAAATATGAAACATTTTGTGGATAGAAATATAATTACCGAAAATGACTTACTAAAAGGAATAGAGGAAATTATACACTTTGCTAAGAAAATGAATAAGCTTGTTATAGCAACATCTGATGCTAGATATTTAGATGATAAAGATAAAGAATTTTTTAAAACATTGGTTTATGCAAAAGGAATAAAAAACGTAAGACACTATTTATACGATTCAGACTTTAAATATGATTTACCTTTGCCAGACCAAAAATTCTTAAATACTCAAGAAATGATTGATTCTTTTAACTTCTTGAATAATAAAGAATTAGTTAACGAAATAGTTATTGAAAACCCGAATAAAATTAACGAAATGACTGAAGATTTACAAATCATAAAAGAAGGTTTATTTACACCTAAATTTGATAATTCTGATGTCAAACTAAGAGAATATGTTTATAAGACAGCCCATGAAATATATGGAGAAAATTTACCTCCGCTAATTAAAGATAGAATTGAAGCAGAAATTAACCCTATCATTAATTATGGTTTTAGTGTTATTTACTGAATTACTCACAAACTTGTTAAAATGTCTGTAGATCAAGGGTATGTTGTTGGTAGTCGGGGATCTGTTGGTTCTTCATTTGTTGCAACACTTTCTGGCATTAGTCAAGTTAATCCCTTGCCACCTCATTACATTTGTAAAAAATGTAAGTTTTTTGAATTAGTCGAAAATCCAGAAGTTAGAAATGGTTATGATTTAGATGACAAAGAATGCAATAATTGTGGTGAATTGGTAAAAGGTGAAGGCCATAATATACCTTTTGAAACTTTTTTAGGTTTTAAAGCCGATAAAGTTCCTGATATTGACTTAAACTTTTCTGGTGAATTTCAAGGTAAAATACATGATGAAATCAAAAATATATTTGGGGAAAATCATACTTTTAGAGCTGGCACTATTCAAACTGTTGCTGAAAAAACTGGATATGGTTATGCTAAAAACTATATGGAAGAAGTTAACAAGGATTTTTCGGACTCATTTGCCTTATTTATAGGAACGAAATTAGAAAAAATTAAAAGAACAACAGGCCAACATCCTGGAGGTGTAATAATAATTCCTAAAGAATTTGAAGTTTATGATTTTACACCAGTAAATTATCCTGCTAATGATACTGAATCTTCATGATTTACAACACATTTTGATTACCATGCTATACATGATAATGTATTAAAATTTGATATGTTAGGGCATGATAATCCCACTATAATAAGAAAACTTCAAGAATATACTGGAGTTAGCGTTGATGATATACCTCACAAAGATGAAAAAGTTATAGAATCTTTTATAAATATTGAAGCTTTATCAATAAAAAAAGAGCAAGTTCAAAACGAGCCTACTGGCGCATTAGGAATTCCTGAATTCGGAACTAACTTTGTTAGACAAATGTTAGTACAAGCTAAACCAAAATCATTTGCTGACTTAGTATCTGTTTCTGGATTAAGCCATGGGGAAAATGTTTGATTAGAGAATGCTCAAGACTTAATTTTAAAACAAGGCTTAAAAATTGATGATGTTATTTCTTGTCGTGAAGATATAATGTACATGTTAATAAACAAAGGTGTAGAAAACTCATTAGCTTTTAAAATAATGGAAAAAATACGTAAAGGAAAAGGTTTGACAGACGAAGAAATTGATTTATTAAAAAATCATAATGTTCCAGAATGACAAATAAAAAGTATGAATAAAATAGTTTATCTTTTCCCAAAAGCTCACGCTGTTGCTTATGTGTTAATGGCTTGGTGGATTTCGTGATTTAAAGTATATTACCCTCTAGCTTTTTATGCAAGTTATTTTGCAAGTCATGCAAGAGCAATAGACATTTCTAATATGGTTGATAAACGTAATGGGACAAAAGTAACAACCAAATTAATTGAATTAAAAAATAAGAATTCTGATTTAATTTCAACAAAAGAAAAAGACTTAATACCTGTATTAGAAATAACAGAAGAACTGTACGCAAGAGGAATGTATATCGAACAAATTGATATTGAAAAATCTCAAGCACATGAATGAATAGTTGATAATGATAAAAATTGTTTAATACCTCCTTTTGATTCAATAGATGGTTTAGGGCCTGCTGTTGCAGAATCTATAGTTCAAGCTAGAAATGAGTCTCCTTTTAAATCAAAAGAGGATTTTAAGAATAGAACGGATGTAAATAAAACTCTTTTTGAAACTATAAAAGCTATGGGTATTTTAAAAAATCTTAATGATACAGATCAATTTACTTTATTTTAATTTCTATTTATTTAAAAAAGTCACACAAAAAGTGTGACTTTTTTAGTATCCCGTAAAATTTAGTTTAGAAAAAAATTATTAATGTTTGATTATTATTTGCTTATTACTATACAAATTTTTTTAAATATTTATTTTTAATTATTTTTATAAAAAAATACATTTTTTTGGTAAAATAATTATACGTGGTCGCGTAGCTCAGCAGGATAGAGCACAAGCCTTCTAAGCTTGTTGTCAGAGGTTCGAATCCTCTCGTGATCGCCATTTTTTTATTTTAAATAATTAAAAAAAGAAAATATGTTTATTGAAATATATTTTCTTTTTTTATAAATAAATTATTTATTTAATAGGAAATTCATTTGCTGTGTTTTTATAATAATCTTCTAATTCTAAATTTTTAAACTCTACAAAAGAATTTGACATATCTTTAGAAATTAAATAATAATATTTAAAATAAATATCATTTGAAAGTTGTCTTCATATATTTGAATAATTAATTCTATCTAAAACATTTACATTTTTTAAATTTTCAATTTCAAACACATTTTCTTTTTTATTAATTATTTTATTTTCGTTAATTAAATATGGTATTTCTAATCCGGCTATTGTTGAATTATTAATATAGTCTAATTCAAAAAAATCAAATTTATTTTTTAATATTAAAAGGCTATTGTTTTCAAAATTAATATTGTTTATTATTTCAGAAAATTTTATTTTATTTTTAGCAAATTCAATATCCTCTAATATGTCTTCGCCATCATCTATTATTTCTAATTTGTTAAACAAAATAGAATCACTATATAAATTGTCAATAATTACGTCATTTAAAATTTCTTTTTTGTCGTCATAATTTGGTAAAAACTTTTTAACAAAATTAATTTCTGTATTTTCCTTATTTACCTTTTTTAAAGTGATTTCAGATATATCATTTATATTTTTTAAACTAATATTATTTTGCTTATCTAAATATAATATTTTACTTTTATCATCATAATCATTTAAACTAAATTGAATAAACGGGGTTAATTTATTATCTTTAGCTAAAGTAATTAATTCATATTTATTGTCTTCAATATTATACATGACCTTAACTAAATCATATTCAGCAATTACTGCTAGTATTTTTTCAAAATATTTTAAATACAAATCATTTAAAAAAGATAATCCTTCGCTTAACAATAAAAAAGTTTCTTTATTTAAAAAAAGTTTTACAATTTGGTCTAAATCTTTAAAATTACTATTGTTTTTAAATCTTAATCAATTAATAGCATAATTGCTTTTTTTAAGAAAATCTAATAATTTAGAATTACTTTCAATTACTTTATTTACTATTATTTTATGTATTTCTGTTTTAATAAATTCTAATTGTTCAGCAAAATTATCAATTTTTGTTTTTTCAATTTGTTTTAAAATATTTTCTTCAACATTATTAATAATTTCAACTATAGAATTTTTGTCTTCATATTTTAAAATATCTGTTAACCAAATTTTTTCTTTCACGGTATTATTAAAAGATTTATATTCTTTTGCAAATTTTTCTTTTTCACTATTTTCTTTTTTTTCGTTATATGAACAAGAAACGGAAATAATTGACAATAAAGAAGCATTAATTAGTAATATATTGTTTAACTTTATTTTTTTCATATGTTACCCCTTTAACGCTTTAAATTGTACTATACATTTTCCATGTTTTTTTCATAAAAATATAATAACTCAAATAATTATATATAATATAGTTTACAAGATTGTGTGTTCATGTAGCTCATCTGGTAGAGCACAAGCCTCCTAAGCTTGGGGTAACGGGTTCAACTCCCGTCTTGAACGCCATTTTTTTGTTTTAAAAATAAGTGCAATTGCACTTATTTATGATACTTTTTATTATTTATTATCATATATGATCTATAAATTTGTTCCACTAACATAATTCTAAATAACTGATGTGGAAATGTCATGTTAGAAAAAGAAAGTTTTAATTTATAAGGTATTGATTCTTCTACAACTCCATCAGATCCACCTATTATTATTGAAATGTCTTTATTTTTATTATTTAAAAAAATATTTGAAAATTCTAAACTATCAAATTGCTTTCCTCTAAATGAAGTTAAAATAACATAAGAATTAGGAATTATAGATTCTAAAATTAACTTAGTTTCTTTTTCTTTTTTTAAATCTATATTTTTTTCTTCACTAAATTCTTTAATTTCCACAAATGAAAAACTTGAAAAGTGGTTAATTTGTTTAGCATAATCTTCAAACAAAAATTTAAATTTAGGCGATAAAGATCCAACAGAAATTAATTTAATTTTTGTCATTTTTTTTGTTTGATTCTAAATAAAACATTAACATTTGAATATCAGCTGGATTTATACCACTAATTCTTGAGGCCTGACCGATTGTTTCAGGTCTTATTTTATTAAGTTTTTGTCTTGCTTCAATAGCTATATTATTTATTTTTTCATAGTATATATCATTAGGTATTTTAAAATTTTCTAATTTTATAACCTTTTTAGCATCAGCTTTTTGCTTTTCTATATACCCATATAAACGAACCATTATTGTTAGTTCTTGAACAAATGGGAAATCAGGTATTAAATCATACGGATCAACATCGGGTCTGCTTAAAACATTTAATAAGTTAACGCCATTAAAAATTTTATATTTTTCTGCAACTTTGCTTTTAGAAGATAAATAAGTGTTTTGCAACCTTTCAATTTCTTCATCTATCATCTTATACTTATTTAAAATTTGATCATATTGTTTTTTGCTTATCATTCCTGTTTTATAGGCATATTCAGATAAACGAATGTCAGAATTATCATTTCTTAAAAGTAATCTATATTCTGCTCTTGATGTAAGCATTCTATATGGTTCTTTTGTGCCTTTTGTAACTAAATCATCTATCAATACACCAATATAGCCATCATTTCTTAAAATAGTTATTGGTTCTTTTCCTTCTAATTTTTGTCCTGCATTTATACCTGCTATTAATCCTTGTGCCGCAGCTTCTTCATAACCGCTTGTACCATTTATTTGTCCAGCGGTAAATAAACCTGGAATAATTTTTGTTTCTAATGATATTTTAAGCTGCATGGGATCTATAGCATCATATTCAATAGCATATGCTCATTTTTGAACTTTTGCGTTCTTAAGACCAGGAATTGATCTTACCATTTTTTCTTGTACCTCAATAGGCATTGATGTACTTAAACCGTTAACATATGTAATTTCACCGTCAGCTGTTTCTGGTTCAAAAAATATTTGATGTCTTTCTCTGTCTGGGAATTTAACAATTTTGTCTTCAACACTTGGACAATATCTTGGGCCAATACCCTCAATAAGACCAGAATACATAGCTGATTTATCAATATTATCTCTAATAATTTGATGGGTTTCAGGTGTAGTATATGTTAAATAGCAAGCTATTTGTTTTGGAAGTTTTACATCAGACCTATTTGAAAAAGATAGATTTGTGTCTTCTAAAATTTCTTCTTCAACTTCAGAATAATCAATAGTATTTGAATAAATTCTTGGAGGAGTTCCAGTTTTTAATCTTTGTAAATTAAATCCATTTTTAATTAAACTTTGACTAAGCAATGGAGTGGTTTTTTCACTATCTGGACCACTTACAGTAACAGATTCACCTCTTAATATTCTTGAATTCATATAAGTTCCTGTTGTAATAACACAAACAGTAGCATAAATATTTCCATTCTTTTCTGTCTTTATTCCTTTAAAAGAATTATCTTCATTCAAAATAAGTTCTTCAGCCACATCTTCTAATAAATCAAGATTTTCTTCTTTTATAACACTTTCATAGGCTAATTCAGAATATCTTTCTTTATCTATCTGTGCTCTTAAAGCTCTTACCGCTGGGCCTTTTGACATATTTAACATTTTAAGTTGAATCATAGATTTATCTGCTCAATAACCTTGCATTCCACCTAAAGCATCAATTTCTCTTGTTATTATTCCTTTTGCTGGTCCGCCTATTGAAGGGTTGCAAGGCATCATACCTAATTTTTTTGAGTTAAAACTAATTAATAAAGTTTTATGACCTTTATGTGCCAATGCAAAAGCAGCTTCTAATCCTGCATGGCCACCACCTATTACAATAGCTTCGTATTTTTTATTATTCATAATAAAAATATTTTATATTTTTTTATAAAAATAAATAGTATTTTATTGATCTTATTTATAAAAATTAAAGTTTTTAAAAATGTATAATTAAAATATGAATAAAATAAAATACTTGGCGATAGGCGATTCAATTACACAAGGCTTTAATAACACAATTGGTTCAGGAACTTGTGGAATTAAAACTGAATCAAAAATAATAAAAGGTTTTTCTTTTCCTGACTTTTTTATAGATATTCTCGAAAAATACTTTCATTATTTAAATAAAAATGATATCGATATAGAATATGATAATTTGGGATTATCAGTTTTAAGATCTGTTGAATTAAATGATATTTTAGAAGAAAATTTTTCTAATGATTTTATTTCATTGATAAAAATGAATAAGTATATAGAAAAAATGGCCAATTTAAATATACAAGATGATATTTGAAAAATTAATAATGAATTATCAAATAAAGAAAACTTTCTTTTAATTTCTAATAAATTTAAAAATAAAATAAGAGAAGCAAATTTAATTACTATAACTATTGGTGGAAACGAATTTCAAAGTTCAATTCCTTTAGATTTAATAAGAGAATTTGTTTCTGAACCAAATTATTACAAACAACAAAAATTAAAAATTGCTCTTGTTAACAAAATAAAAGAAATTATTTTAAAAATAAAATTAGATTATATTAAATTAGTAAAATTAATAAGAAATATTAATCCCGAATCAAAAATAATTTTATTAAATTACCCGTTACCTTTTTTACCAATTCTAAAAAAATATGATTTTGAATTAAAAAGAAAAAATTTTAAAATTTTTAATAATTTTATCGATAAATTTTCAGAATTAGGTAGTGACGTAATTTCTGAAATTGCCAATGAAACTAATTCTTTTTATTGCAATATTTTTAATAAAAAGTTTTGATTTAAAAAATCAAAAATTTTGTTTTCTAATGCATTTGATTTTCACCCTTCTATTTATGGCTACATGGAAATAGCAAGAGAACTATTTAATTTTTGTATAAAGAATAGATTAATTAATGAAGAACTGAATTACGACTTAAAATTTAAAAAATGATTGAACTTTAATAGAAATATATTTTTTCACAAAAGCATGTTTTTAAAAAATAAAAATAAATATTTAAATATAGATCCTTTTTCAAATATTGAAAATAACGTTGTATTTATATTAAGGGCTTGGACTCAAAATAATAATAGTTCTAATAATCCTTATATAAGACTTTTTAGAGAAGAATTGAGAAAAACTTGAAACAACCAAAGATCTTATTTTATAGCTAATAAAGAAAATTATCTTTCATCGACAGTTTTAGTTGTTGATTACATATTGCTTTTATTAAAACAAATTGACAAAAAGAGCACTGTTTATGAATATTTCAAAAATAATTTAATTAATGAAGAAAATTTAAAAGAGATTTCTCAAAAAATTATTTTTAATAATGAAATTGCAAAATTATTTACAAGTGCTGAATATTGTTTTAGAAAAAATTCAAAGAAACCTTTTTCAGTTTTTTTGAATAAATTTATTTCTGCAAATATTGATGTAATTTTTAAAATAATAAAAGAAACTATATCAACGAGTAAACAATTTAATAAAAAAATAGTAGATTTTATTGAATTAATAATTAAAAATCTAGATAATGAAAAAATATTTATATTAGGTAACAATTCAGTATCTATTTTATTAGAAGTTATTTTTGAAAATAAAGAATTTATAAATCTTATTAAGCCATTATTTAATAGTATTATAAGTGTTATAAAAAACATAAATATATTTAAATCATTTGATGAAATTATTAATTATTTTATAAGTGAAAATACAAAGAATATCAAAATTTTAATAAAAAAAATAATAGAAATTATTTTCAATAAATTTAATGACGATTTCGAGACATTAAGTAAAATATTTTTAAATATTTTAAATTTGAAGTCGACAGATTTAAACAATAAAGAATGAAAAATGCTTGATTTGTTTTTATTAAAATTAATAAATTATGTTAAAAAAGAACAAAATGTTGAATACATTATAGATGTTTTTATAAAAGTAAGTAAAAAAGTTAAAATAAAAGATGCAATTGATTTTAATAATAATTCTGCATTAAACCATATTAAGAAAATAAGTAGAAAAGTGATAAAAACTATAAATTTTTCTTTTTTCAAAAAAGAAAATATACAAATTATTAACTTGTTATGAAACTTTTTATTAATTAAAATTATTAATAAGATTAGAAAGTTTTTTAAATGATAAAAAAGGAGAATTAAATGAAAAGTATAAACGTATTAAAAAGGGAATCACAAATAAAACAGCTTATTGCTTCTATTATTATGAATGATTTAACTAATTCAAATATATATAATCCTACTTTAATTGATTGCGAACTATCAGCTGATTTATCTCATGTTAAAGTTTTTATGGCTTTTGAAGATAAAGAGCTAGCTGGCTTAGAAGCTCTAAAAAATGCTAGCGGGTATATTAGAAAAATACTATCTAAATCATTAAATTGAAGAAAAGTGCCTGAAATTCATTTTTATATTGATGAAGTTGAAAAAGAAGGACAAAAAATTAATAGAATTTTAGAAATGATAAAAAATGAACAAAAATAATACATTAATTGTGTTATTTTTTATTTAAACTTATAAAAAAGGTTTTTTCGTAATTATTTGTGCATTATAAAAAGTATTTATAAAAAGCATTTTTTTAATATAATTAAAATATGAATTTTAAGAAAAGTGATAACGATATAATTTTTTCAAACAATAATATAAAAAAAATTGAAAAAGAATACAATAAGAGACTTAAAACCTCAAGATTTAGTAAAAATATAATTCCTATCCAAAAAGATCGTTTTGCTTTTATTGAAAAAATAATTAAATTTTTTATAAAAATAATAATGTTTATAGCTCTTCCTAAAACCGCTAGAAAAAATAAGATAAAAACAAAAGAACTTATCGATAGAGTTTATACTAGATTCATGAGTAGAGATTTTGCTTTTATCCCTGCTTCATTTGCCTTTTACTTGCTAGCCTCTTTTATACCGATTGTAACTTCTGTTTACTTGCTTCTAAGAATAATGCCATTAGATATAGCTGATTTATTTTTAAGTGAAATTTTAGGTAGAATAATTCCTGGTGTTAGCACTTTTGTAGATTCTCTAAAAATAGAAAGTACCGCGCAAATATTAACAATTGGCGCTTTATATTTAGCTACTTTATGAGTTTCTTCTGGAGGGTTTGCAAAGTTTATTTATAGTGAAAACTATATATATAAACATGAAAATACTGGTAATTGATTTATAAATAGAATAAAAGGTTTCCTTACTGTTTTCGGAATAACAGTCTATATTTTTATAACTATTGCAGTCTACTTATATATCTATAAAGCAACTGGTTTGGTTGAAGCTGATTCATACAAAAAGTATTTATATTTTTATATAACTTTTAGTTTCTTCTTATTAATAACTTTATATATTGGTTTTTCTTTATTATTTAAAATAACACCTGCATTTAAACTTCCTTTCTACTTAGTTTTACCTGGTTCACTTATAACAACAATTCCAACAACTTTTTTTATAACATTATTTGGTTATATCTTTTCTGCAGGAATAATTAATTATAATCAATACGGGATTTTTGGAACCATTATGTATATAGCTCTTTTAATATCTTTTGTTTCTTATTTTATGTACTTAGGAATTATTGCAAACGAAAGTTACTATAAAACTTATTATTCAACTTATACAGTTAAAAAGAAAGTATGATCATTTAAAATAATTAAATTTTAAAAGCTTTTTTCATTGAAGCTTTTTATTTTTTTATACTATAAAATAATAAATTTAATTTAAAAAATAACTTTTAATTTATAATTAAAAATATAATGATATCTTAATATTCGGGAGAATAAATGCAAAAATATAAAAGAATTTTAATTAAACTTTCTGGAGAAGGATTAGTAAATAAAGAAAAAAGATTAGCTATTGATTATGAATTAGTTAAAGATGTTGCAAGACAATTAAAAACAATTATCGATAAAGGCGTAGAAGTTAGTGTAGTAGTAGGTGGTGGTAATTTTTGAAGAGGTGCCAGCGCTGAAAAAAATGGTATTCCAAGAAATAGAGCAGATTACATTGGTATGATAGCAACAATTATGAATGGATTAGCGTTAAAAAGCGGATTTGAAAACTATGGTTTAAAAGCTCGTGTTCAATCATCAATTGTAATAGATCAAAAAGTTGCTGAAAATTATATTAACGAAAAAACAATTAAGTATCTAGAAGAAGGGGAAATTGTTATTTTTGTTGGCGGAACTGGTAGACCATATTTTACAACAGATACAGCTGCAACATTATTTGCTTCTGAAATTGGAGCTGAAGTTATTTTAATGGGTAAAAATGGGGTTTCAGGAGTTTATGATTCAGATCCAAAAACTAATCCAAATGCAAAAAAATATGACAAAATTTCTTATGATGAAATTTTAGATAAAAAATTACAAGTTATGGACTTGACTGCAACAAGTATGGCTAGAGATAATAACATTAGTTTAATGATTTTTAACATAGCTGAAAAAGATGCTATTATAAGAGCTCTCGAAGGTACAATTGAACACACAGAGGTTACAAAATAATGGAATTAGATTTATATTTATTACAATTTGAAGAAGAAAGTGAAAAAACTTTAAATCACTTTGTTTTCGAACTTTCAAAAATTTCAACAGGTAGAGCTAATCCGCAAATTTTTAAAGGAGTTAGAGTTAATTATTATGACGCTTTAACACCACTTGAAGAATTAGCTAATATAAGTGTTCCAGAACCACAACAATTGCTTATTAAGCCTTTTGATATGTCTTCAGTTAAGGACATTATTAAAGCCTTAACTTTAGCAAATTTAGGAGTAAACCCAATTGATGAAGGTGATAAAATAAGAATAAATTTCCCAGCATTAACCACAGACAGAAAAAAAGAACTAGCAAAAGGGCTTTCAAAATATGCAGAACAAGCAAAAGTTGGAATCAGAAATGCAAGACAAAATGCAAATAAAAACATAAAATCAGATGAAGAACTATCTGAGGATGAACAAAAAAGATACTTGGATATAATACAAAAAGAAGTTGACAAAAAAATTGAACACGTTGTTGAATTAACTTCTAAAAAAGAAAAAGAAATAATGTCATTTTAATTAGAATAATAGACAGTTTGTCTATTATTTTTTATTTTTTTATTAAATAAAAATAAAAAACGTAATTATTAATATATGAAAATTAAAAAAATTTTAATAATAATTTTAACTGCAATTGGAATAATTGGTTCAATTAGCACAATTGGTTTTTTGCAAAATAGAAATATATCAATTAATAAAAATATAAACAAAAACAATAATGTTGCTGTAGTTGTGAAAGGGAATGTTAAATTTCCTGATACTTATTATGTTGAAAAAGGAATAAAAATTAAAGATGTCTTAAATATTGCAAATTTATTAAATGATTCAGATATATCAAATATTGAATTAGAAAAACAAATTTATTTAAATGAAACAATATATGTAAAAAAAACTAATAATTTAAATGTAGGTAGAGAAAGTAAAATTTATTTAAATGATTTAATTAATAACCAAAATATCTATATAAAAGGAATATCAAGCAATATTATTAAAGAAATACAAAAAATTGTAAATATAAATAAGATAATAACATGAGATGAAATACAAAATATAAAAGGTGTTGGTCCAAAAACATTAGCAAAATTAAAGAACATATTAGTTTTATAAATTTTGATATTTTAGCCCTACTTTTTCCTTTATTATTACATATAATTTTAACGTTTAATAATAATTTGTTTTTTATAATCAATTTTATACTTTATATATTGTTTATTTCGATTTTTAATTTAAAAAGTTTAATATATGTTTTAATATCTATTTTGATTTACATTTTTTTAAAATTATCTTCAAACCAATTTTACATTAAAGAAGGAAACTATAATATTACAGGATATATAACAAAAACATCACAAAATTTTTCTATAATAAATACAGACGCGGGAAATATGATTTTATATAAAAAAAATCAATTTCTTACTAGTGGAAGCAAAGTAAATTTTAATGCAGATATTATTATAAATAATAGTATAAATTCTTTTACATTATCAAACAACATTAAATACGAAATAAAAAATATTGATTTAATAAATCAAGAAAAAAATTATGAACCAATAATAAATAAAATTAAAGAATTTGGATCAAAGTACAAATATTTTAAACAATTTTGAAAATTAATCGTTTTTGGATATATTGAAGAAATGGAAATTTACAAAAATATAAGTGAGTTAAATGTAGTCCATTTACTTATTATTTCAGGTATGCACTTTGATATTTTATTTAATATTATTTTTTGAATTACTAAAAAAATAATATTAAAAATTCCTAAATTTCGTTTTTTTAATTACACTATTTTGTTATGTTATATAATGATGCTAAATAATTTTGTTAGCGCATTAAGAGCTTTTTTTATCACAATAATAAAAAATGAAAAAAAATACTTTAATATTATTTCAGGAATTAATAAATATAATGGTTTAATTATAATTCTGTGAATTATTTTCACTCTTCAAAATAATTTAATTTTTAATTATGGAACTATTATTAGTTTTTTAACTTCATTTTCAATATGTGTATTAAATGAGTTGATATCTTTAAAAAATAGAATAATAATAAAAATTAAAACATTTATTATTTTTATTATTATTTATTTAATAAATTTGCCTTTTTTAATTGCCATTTCGGAAAAAATTAATATTTTTGGATTATTATTTTCTATACTGTTGACACCTTTATTTGAATTTTTATACATAATTTCAATATTATTTTGGTTTAGTCCAATTTTTTTAAATTATTGCTATTATATATTTTATAAATTTATTATTTTTCTAATTTATTTTTCAAATCCAATAATTAATAAATATATACTAGATTTAAATTTTATTTTATATTACACTTATTCTGTAGTTTTTTTATTTTTTGTTTTAAGAAGTGTAAAAAAACTAGCCTAATGGGCTAGTGGTATACATTCAGTATATATGGCGCGCCCGAGAGGAGTCGAACCCCTAACCTTCAGGGCCGTAACCTGACACTCTGTCCAGTTGAGCTACGGGCGCATAATTGGAGGCACCAACCGGACTCGAACCGGTAATCAGAGTTTTGCAGACTCGTGCCTTGGCCTTTTGGCTATGGTGCCATAATATAAATATTATATATAAAAACACCGAAATTGCATAAAAATTATACTATAATTAATCTCTTATTTTTAGAAAAATAAAAAAATAAGGATTGCCTTATTTAATTTAATAATTTTTAATAAAATCTAATAAATTTTCTAAACTTGTTTTTTCATTTAAAATTTCGACTATTTTTCTTAAAAAAGGAGCTTTTATTTTGCTATTTTCATTCAAAAATTCTAATAATATTTTTGAGTTAAAGTAGCCTTCAACTGTTTTTGAATTAGCCAATAATGCTTCTTTTATGCCTAAATCTGCAACACTAGCTCCAAATGAGTAATTTCTACTTTTATCATTTAAACAAGTTAATACTATGTCACCGAAACCACAAAATGATAAAATTGAATTTTCGTTTACATTTGGAAACATAGATTTATATATTTCATTGATATCATTTATTCCTATAGTTAATAAAGCTGCTTGTGGATTTTTTCCTGGATAAATTTTAGATGATATGCCCATTCCTATTGCTAAAATATTTTTTAATGCCGCAAATAACTCAAGTCCTTTATTATCATTTGCAACTACTCTAAAATATTGATTGCTAAACAACTCAGATATTTCTTTTAAATAAGTAATATTTTCACCAACTGCATTAACAATTGTTAACTTATTTTCAAACACTTCATCTGCAAATGAAGGTCCTATTAATGAACAAAAATTATTTATATTTTTACCAAAATAACTATAAAAAACCTCTGAAAAAAACTTTTTAGTTTCCTTGTCAATACCTTTTGATACATTTATTATATTTATTTTTCTTTCTTTAATAATTTCTCTTATCATTAAAGAAACCGATTTTATTGCACTTGATGGGATAGCTATAATTAAATATTCTGTATTTAATAAAGCTTCTTGTAAATCCAACGTTGCTCTAATATTATTTTTATTATTAAAATTAATATTAGAAAAATACTTTGAATTTACACCATTATTAATATCTTCAACTTCTTTTTTATCTATACCTCACATCAATATTTTATGATTATTTAAACTTAATGTCGTTGCTAACGCACTTGCAAAAGCACCTGTTCCAATAAAAGTAATATTACTCATTATTCCTCTTCTCTTAAACTATTATATAAACAAACTATTTTTTCAACATCTAATTCTTGTATTCTTGTGTTCTCGGATAAATTATTTTTTTGGAAAGCTTTTAGTACACTTTCTTTAGAAAATTTTTGTGTTAAAGATCAAATAAGTTTTTTTCTTCTTGCTAAAAAACATAATTTAAAAAATTCTTTTAAGGCTTCATAATTGTCATTTTCATTTTGTTTAAAGACTAAAGAAACTATTGCTGAATCTACTTTTGGGGCCGGAGTAAAATTATTTTTACCAATAAAAAATTCTTTTTTAACATCAGCAACATATTGAACTGTGACACTTAATTTTGAATATTCATTTGTATTTGTTTTTGCTATCAATCTATCAGCTACTTCATTTTGTACCATTAAAACAGCCCTTTTAAATAAAAATCTATAATCTATTATTTTAAAAATAATATCTGAAGTAATATAATAAGGTATATTTCCTACAATTTCATAGTTAGAATAATTACTTAAATCAGCTTTCAAAAAGTCTTGCATTATAAGTTCTTTACCATTAGAAAAAATATTTAATGATGTTAAATAATCAACCATATCCCTATCAATTTCGAATGCAACAAATTCTTGTGAAGTATTTATTATTTCTTTTGTAATAGCGCCCATTCCTGGTCCTATTTCAATTATTTTTTTGTTTTCAGGATTAATAACATTTATTATTTTTTTAATAACGTTATTATTATTAAGAAAATTCTGACCAAATTTTTTCTTTGCTTTAATGTTTTCTTGATACATCTAGTTTAAATAAAAATTTAGCGTTTTTTAAAACTTGGTCAGTAAATTTTTCAATAGGCATACTTTTAAGCCCTGCTATATAATTGGCAGTATATGCAACATAATTTGGATAATTTTTTAATCCTCTTTTTTGTGCGGGAGATAAATAAGGTGCATCTGTTTCTGTTAATATTCTTTCAACAGGCAATCATTTAATAACTTCAACTGTTTTTATTGCATTTTTATAAGTTGAAATTCCACTAATACTAAAATAGCACCCTAATTCATAAAATTTCTTAGCTCAGTCTAAATCACCACTAAAAGTATGAATCATAAATTTTACATCTTTATTATCTTTTATAATTTGATATAAGTCTTCATAAGAATCTCTCATATGAATTACGACAGGAATATTATTTTCTCTTGCGACTTGAATTTGAGATATAAAAGATTCTTTTTGTTTTTCTTTTGAAATAGTATTGTAGTAATAATCTAACCCTATTTCGCCTATAGCTACAACATTTTTTGTTAATTGTTTTCTTATTATATCGCCATCATTTTTTCCAGATGCATAATTAGGGTGAATACCAATAACTGGAAATGTATAATCAAAATGACTTGCAATATGTAATATTTCTTCGTTTTCTTCTTTTGTGCAACCTGTTATTAACATAGCTACTAATCCTTTTGAATGAGCTTTTTCTATAATATGAAAATTATCCTTATAATACATTTTTAATGGGTGTGTATGAGCATCAACATACTTAATTGACATATTTTTTCCTACTTTCCAAGACAAAAGTTTTTAAACATTTCATCTAATAATAATTCATTATCTGCTCTTCCCGAAATATCAGTAAGATGCGATCAAGCTTGCCTTAAATCTATAATAACTACATCATAATCGTAACCTGAATTAATTGCTAAAATCGAATCCTCAATTGATTTTTGCGCTTTTTTTATTAGAGAAAGTTGGCGTGAATTATTGACGAATTGCTCATTATTTAAGTCTTTATCAACAAAAATTGAAACTAGTTTTTCTTTTAAAATATCAATATCGTTATTTTTTGCACTAATATTAATTAATTCCGTATTTTTAATATCTTTAACAAGATCATTTTTATTTATAACAGGTATATAAATTTTATTCAACAATAAAGACTTTTCCTTTATTTCATCATCAAAATTATTATCTTTTTGTTTTGGATCAAACAAGTGTATTACTATATCTGCTTCATCTATTTGCTTCATTGATTTATCTATACCAATTTGCTCTATTTTACCCGTGGTTTTTCTAATTCCAGCTGTATCAATAAATTTAAATAAAAAACCTTTATATTGTCAACTTGCTTCAACTAAATCTCTTGTAGTTCCTGCAATATCGGTTACAATTGCTTTTTCTTCTTCTAAAAATGCATTCAATAAACTACTTTTTCCAACATTTGGTTTACCTAAAATTGCTACTTTTATGCCTTCAAATATTAATCTTGAATTTTCGCTTAATTCAATTGTTTTAATTAATTTATTATTTAAAAACAATAATTTATCAATTAACATTTCATTAAAAGGATTTTCAAAATCATATTCTGGGTAATCTATACTTACTTCCATTTCCCCAATTAAATAAGATAATTCTTTTTTAAGTTCATTAATAAATTTTGCTGTTTTTCCATCAAATTTTTTAATAGATAATTTGGTTTGTTGTAATGTTTGTGAGTGAATCAAATCATTAATAGCTTCTGCTTTTATTAAATCCATTTTTCCATTTAAAAAACTTCTTCTACTAAATTCACCAGGTTCTGCTAAACGAGCTCCATTTGCTAAAACTAATTCCAGTATTCTATTGGTAACTACTATTCCACCATGACAATTTATTTCAACCGTATCTTCTCCAGTGAAATTATTTTTTCCTATAAATCACATTACTAACACTTCGTCAACCAATTCATTATTGTTAAAATTGTCTATTATATTGCCATATGTTATTGATTGATTATTGCCGATTTTACCAGTGAAAATTTTTTTAACTATTTCAATACTTTCATTACCACTAATTCTAATTATTGAAATTGCTTGATTTATTTTTCCACCAGATGAAATTGCTGCTATTGTATCATTTATCATTATTTAATTTTACCAAATTAATTTATTAATTTGAATATTGCTTAATAAACTTAAAAAAATAAAAAAAGATATATCTTACAAATATATCTTTTTTTAAAAATAATTATAATTTTGCCATGTAAATTAATGTTCTTACTAATTGAGAAGTATAAGACATTTCATTATCGTATCATGCAAAAACTTTATAAATTTTTTGTCCGTTGTTTTCTTGAACTTTTGTTAATGTTGAATCGAAAATTGATCCATAATGTGAATTAACAACGTCTGAAGAAACAATTTCATCTGTTTCATATTTTAATGTTTCATTAGCTGATTTTTCAAAAGCTGCGTTAATTTCTTCTACTGTTGGATTTGATTTTAATTGAACTGATAAGTCAACAAATGAACCTGTAATTGTTGGAACACGTAATGCAAAACCATCAAGAACACCTTCAGCTTCAGGAATAACTAATCCAATTGCTTTTGCAGCACCTGTTGTAGATGGAACAATATTTTGAGCTGCTGCACGTGCACGACGTAAGTCACCTTTACGGTGTGGGCCATCTTGCAACATTTGGTCAGCTGTAAATGAGTGAACTGTTGTCATGTAACCGTTTTCAATACCAAAGTTATCCATTAAAACTTTAACAACTGGAGCTAAAGCATTTGTTGTACATGAAGCACCTGAAACAATAGTATCTTCTTTTGTTAAAGTATCGTGGTTAACGTTGTAAGCTATTGTTTTAACATCTTTACCAGTTGGAGCTGAAATTAAAACTTTTTTAGCGCCTGCTTGAAGGTGTTTACTTGCTAAATCTTTTTTAACAAAGAAACCTGTACATTCTAAAACAATATCAATGTTTAATTCACCTCATGGTAATAATGAAGGTTCTTTTTCTGAAAATACTTTGATTTCTTTTCCATCAACAACGATAGCATTTTCTTTAACTTCAATTTCGTTTGATAAAGGACCAAATGCTGTATCATATTTTAATAAGTGTGCTAACATAGCTGGGTCTGTTAAATCATTAACAGCAACAACTTCAACATCTTTGTTTTTTATTTCTAATAAGTGACGTAATGTCAAACGACCAATACGTCCAAAACCATTTATGGCAATTCTTTTCATATTTTTCTCCTTATAATTATAAGTAAATACTTTTTTTATAAAAAAGTACTTTATATACTAATTATATTAGCAAAAATATAATATTAATAATAATTAAAAAAATAGTTAAAAAAGCTGTGGTAATGTTTCTTTTTAACTATTTTATCTTTATTCTTTTTTTACTTTCAAACTGATATTCCAATGCATAAAGAGTTCCGTCTGCAAATTCAAGCTTTAAAGCGTTGTTTACTGGGGTTTTTGTAGCAAAAAATATTTTAACTCTTTTATTTTCGATTATAGTATACGCACCAGGATTCATTTCAAATGCTCTTATTATTCCAATAGCTTTATCAACTGTTAAACTTTTATTCAAAAAAGCATCTTCTTTTTTTAATTTTGGACTAAGTGTTACTAATTCCTCATTTTGCGGGTGTCTTTTTAAAATTCCATTATCAAGATCTTTTATTCATTTAACAATATTTTTGCTTGCTAAATCACTTAATTTATTAAACAATGTAGTTGCTGTATCGTTTTCCAAAATTTTATATTCTATAGTTGCAAATACATCTCCTGAATCCATTTTTTTAACCATTTCCATAAATGAAATACCGGTTAGTTTATCATTATTTAATAATGAATATTGAATTGGAGCTGCTCCTCTATATTTAGGTAATAATGAACCATGAATATTCAAATTCATTTTTTTTGCTATAGATAAAATAGAGTCTGGTATGAATTGACCAAACGCGGCTGTTATCAAATAATCATAATTTAATTCTTGTAATTCATTCTTTATATCACAAATTTTTTCCGGTTGAAAACACTTAATATTATATTTTTCCGCTAATAATTTAGTTGGTGTAGGAGTTAACGAATGGCCCCTTACAGAAGGTCTATCTGGCTGACTTACTATTCCTACAACTGTAAAATTTTTTATTATTTCTTCAAAAATTGGTACTGAAAAATTTGGTGTTCCTGCTAATAATATTTTCATTTTTTAATTATATTATTAATAAAATGAAAAATAAAAAATAAAATAGGAAAATATCCTATTTTATTTAAAACAATATTATTTTTCAGCATCAATTAAAAGTTTCATAGCTTTTGTATCAGCTGCGTTTAAGAATGTTTCATAAGCTTTCATCATATCACTTAAATTAAATTTATGTGTGATTAATTTTTCAACTGGTAATTTTCCTGTTGAAACACCGTTTATTAACATTGGTGTTGTGTTTGTATTAACTAAACCTGTTGTAATTGTAAGGTTTTTGATTCATAAGTTTTGAACATTAAAGTCAACTTTTTTACCATGAACACCAACAACAGCAATGTTACCACCTGGTTTAACGATTGTTTGACAAACGTCTCATGTTTGAGGAACACCAACAGCTTCAATAGCCACATCAACACCATCTTTTCCAACAATAGCTTGAACATCTTTTAATAAGTTTTCACTTGGAACTATTGTGTGAGTTGCTCCTAATTCTTTAGCCATTTTTAATCTGTTTTCATCTAGGTCAATAACAATAATATTAGCTGGTGAATATAATTGAGATGTTAATAACGCACCCATACCAACTGGACCAGCACCAACAATAGCGATTGAATCACCTGGTTTTACATTACCATATTTAACACCTATTTCATGACCTGTAGGTAATGCATCTGATAACATAACAGCAACATCATCTGAAATTGTTGCAGGATATTTGTATAAACTATTATCAGCAAAAGGCACTCTCACGTATTCTGCTTGTGTACCGTTTATCATGTAACCAAATTTTCAACCACCTTCTTCTTCACGGCAGTGTGAATATAATTGTTTACGACAGTTATCACATTTACCACATGGTGTGATACATGAGATTAAAACTTTGTCCCCAACTTTAACATTAGAAACACTATCTCCAACTGACTCAACAATACCAATCCCTTCATGGCCTAAAATACGACCTGAAGCTACTTCTGGATTTTTACCTTTAAAGATACCTAAATCTGTTCCACAAATTGTTGTTTTTGTAACTTTAACAATAGCATCTGTTGGTTTTAAAATAACTGGTTTGTCTACCATTTCAAGAGAAATGTTATGATCCCCGTGGTAAACTAATGCTTTCATTTTCATATAGAATTTACTCCTTAAACCTAAATATTTTTTTAGATTTCTCTTCTTTATTTGAGAAATACCATAAATAGTTTACCAATTAAATTTTAATTAAAAATTAAATTATTAAATATTTCCATATTTTTTCATAAAAAAAGTAGCAATCGCTACTATTATTTTTTTTTCATATCAAAAGATTGTTTCGAAGTATGTATTTTTATATTTTCGTCATTACCTACTGAATTAAAAAATTCTTCTGCAAATTCCTTTACATTATTTCCGGCACCAAATGGAAATTGTGTATTATATTTAATATTCATGTTTTTCATAAATTCTAAAAAGTCAGCTCTTGCTAAAATTGAAGCAATAGCTACACTTATATGTAAACTTTCTGCTTTATTCGCTAATAAAACATCAGAATTAAATTCTTTTAAATTAGCTCAATTATTTTTAAAAACAAAATCATTATAATACTTTAAAATAGAGTTTTTAGTGGAATATTGATCAATAAATATATAATCAACTTTTATTTCAGATAATTTACTAAAAGCCTTTAAGTGGGTAAACATTTTTAAATAATTTGCATTGTAATTTTTGTTTAATGAATTATAGCCATTTGGTGTTAAATGAAAAATAGAATATTTAACTAAATTACTTTCCTTTATTTTTTTTGCTAAAGAAAGTATTTTAGTGTCACTCAATTTTTTACTATCACCAATACCGCCAATTTTTTCTAATTCTTTTATATTTTCATACGGAACATAAACCGCAGCTGAACATAAAGGACCAAAATAGTCTCCAACACCAACTTCGTCAATGCCTATAATATTTTTATTTTTTAATTCTATAAAATCTGTTGTATATTCAATGAAACTCATTAATCTTCGTCTTCACCATTGTATTTTGCCATTTTTTCAGCATTAGCTCTAGCTTTTGCTATTTCTTTTTCAGGATTATCTAGAAATCTATTAATATATTCTCCAACCGCTCCATTTCTATTTGTTTTCTTAAGTCTAATTGTAGCGTGTTTTTTAACTGCATCTGATGCATTTCCAACAGCAACAGAAACGCCAGCTACTTTAAACATAGGAACATCGTTGAAACCATCACCAATAGCTATTGTGTGTTCTAATTTAACTCCATAGTATCTAGATAATAAAGATAGGGCTCTACCTTTGTTTACAGTAACATTTGTAATATCAAAAACTGGTGTTAAACCTTCTCCTTTTGATCAATATGAAAATTCTCCTAAGTCACCATATCTTGATCTTAAATATTTTCTAAGTTTTTCAACATCTGTTGTAGGCTTAACATCAAAAATTATTCCAGTTGGTCTTAATGGAACCTTATTTAAATTTAAACCAACAACAAATTTACTTGCTGAACTAAAACCAAAAACACCTTCTAATGCAGGGTCTCTATGTTGTAATTGAACTCAACCAGGTCCTTCAATAGCAATATTTGAAATTTCAGCTTCAACAATTGGGTCTCCAAGTATATATAGCATTTCATTAAGATTTAAATATTTTATATATGGTATAAAATTTTCATCTTTCGGGTGGTGAATTTGAGCACCATTATAATTTGAAACTACTGTATCTAGTTCTAAAGCTTCATAAATTGGTTTTGTGCTTCTTCATGGTCTACCAGTTATAGCACAAATAATATGACCTTCTCTTTGAGCTCTTTTTATAGCCTCAAAGGTTTTATCGTGTAATACACCAGTTGAACTTGATGCAAGTGTAGTACCATCTAAATCTAAAGCAAATAAAAATTTATCTTTTTTTGTTTGATTTTCATTCATTTTTTCACCTTTCTATTATTAAAATAGTAATTTTAGTATAAATTCAATATAAATATTTTAACAAATTTTTATCAATTCACCATAATAATAGTTATATGTGAATTTTGAAAATAATAAAAAAAGAAAAAAATAGACTATATGCTACTTTTTCTTATCTTTTACAAATTTAGCTAAGATTGCATCAATATCCATATCTAAGACATTAATTTCTTCTTGAGCTTTTTTTATTATTTCTTTTTCTTTAGTTGTGCTTTGTGAATACTCAATTTTATTTGATTTTATATTTCCAGATATTTTATTATTTATTATTGAAATTGATAAAATATCATTTTCTTTTATTTTAGAAAATCCTTCATCAATAGTGGTTATAGGATAATTTTTAATATTTTCCTCAACTAAGGAATAATTTTCATTATCTTTTTGAATAATCATCTTATCTAAATCTTTATTAAAAACAAAAGAATTATTAACAATAATTTGTTTAGTTTTTAATTGAGGAAAAATCGGCTTACCTAAATTTTTCTTTGAAACCTTATTTATAGTATTTACGTTAATTCTTTTAATTAAACTATTATTTGCTATAAGAGTTATTATTTCATCGTTTTCAACACAAGCAAAACTTACAAGTTCGTCGATTGGAGGCATATAACAAGATTTTGTGCCATTAGATTTTGTGCCATATATTTGCACATCATTTTCTGAATATAAATTAGCTAAACCTCTTTTTGTAATTAAAAGAACATCCTTTAATCCATTGGTTAATTCAGCGCCTATTAATTTATCATTTTCTCTTAATTTTATAGCTGTAAAAGTTTTATTCATTCTAGAAACTTTAAAATCTGAAAGTATAACTCTTTTACCTTGCCCTTCTTTTGAAAATAAAGTTACATAATTATTTACATTGAAATCATTCACATCGATAACAGAAACAATTTCTTCATTACTTAGCAATTCAACAAAATCGCTTAAATGAACACCGAAATCTTTTCATTTTGATTCACTTATTTTATATGTAGGAACTATACAATAATTACCAAAACTAGTAAAAATTAATAGATTATTTAATGTGTTAGTTTTATTATAGAATAAAATTTGATCTTCTTGTTTTAGAGCAAAATTTGATATATCATTTGATTCAAATACCTTTGTAGTAGTTCTTTTCAAATAACCGTTTTTAGTAACAGAAACAAAAACTTCTTCCTCTTTCACAAGATCTTCTAAATTAATTTGGCCTTTAAACTCTTCTTCATAAATAGTTGTTAATCTTGGGCGACCAAATTTTTTCTTTATCTCTTCAAAAACTGAAATTAAATATTTATTAAACTCTTCTTCATTATCTAATAGTAGTTTGCATCTTCTAATATTTTTTTCTAATTCTTCTTTTTCAATTAAAAATGCTTGTTTGTCAGTTTTACTTAACTTATATAATCTTAACTCAGCAATAGCAGTAGCTTGATTTAACGTAAAATCAAATGTGGAAATAAGATTACTTATAACACCTTGTTTTGAATTTTCACTTTCTCTTATAACTTTAATTACTTTATCAGTTATTTCGCTTACTTTTAAAAAACCTAATACTATTTCTAATCTTGCTTTAAATTTAACTAAATCAAAATTTATAGTTTTGATTTTTATATCTTTAACATGTTTTAAATATGCTTCTAATAACTGGTTTAAGTTTAAAACTTTGGGTGAATTATTTTCTATAACAACATTATTGTAGTTATAAAAGATTTTCATTTCTGTTTTCGCAAGTAAATAATTTAAAACTGCTTCTTTATTTGCATTTTTATCTAAGGTTATTAATATACTTATACCATTTCTATCAGATTGGTCTTTTACTTCTAAGAGACCATTTACATCATTTTTTGAAATTATTACATCTATATCATGCACTAATTTTGACTTTATGACACCATAAGGAATTTCATAAATTTCTATATAACTAAATTTATTATCATCATATTCTTTATACTTAGAAATTAGCGTTATTTTTCCTTTTCCTTTTTCAAAAGCTTCATAAATTCCAGATGTTCCGTAAATTGCTCCCCCTGTTGGGAAATCAGGTCCTTTTATTATTTTAAATAATTTAGAAAAAGGCGCATCAGGGTTTTTAATTTTTAAAATCGCTCCATCTAAAACTTCATTTAAATTATGTGGAGGCATATCAGTTGCAAATCCAGAAGCAATACCAACAGCACCATTAACTAGCAGGTTTGGTATAAGAGAAGGTAAAACAATAGGTTCTTTTTCTGAATCATCAAAATTTGGAGCAAATTTTACAGTTTGTTTGTTTATATCTCCAATAATATAGTCAGAAATTTCTGCCAATCTTGCTTCTGTATAACGCATTGCGGCTGCAGGATCATCATCAATTGAACCAACATTTCCATGCATATCTAATAATTTATACCCCATTTTTCAATCTTGTGCCATACGAACCATTGCATCATATATTGATGAATCACCATGTGGATGATATTTACCAATAACATCTCCAACAACACGAGCTGATTTTTTGTAAGGTTTATTATATTGCAAACCTAAATCAAACATTGAATATAAAATTCTTCTTTGAACAGGTTTTAAACCATCTCTAACATCTGGTAAAGCTCTTTGTTGAATAACATATTTAGAGTATTTGCTAAATCTATCACTCATTATGCTATCAATATTTTCTTTTATTATCTTTGAAAGTAAATTATCTAATTTATTTTGCTTATTTTTGTCCATAATTTACCTCTTTTTAAATTTCAAAATCATCTTCTAGATTAAAATCAACATTTTTGTTTATTCAATCTTTACGTGGTTCTGGATTATCGCCCATAAGTGTTGAAACTCTTCTTTCAGCAAGAGCTGCGTCTTCAATTTTTACTTGTATTAAAGTTCTTGTAATAGGGTTCATTGTAGTTTCTCATAACTGATCAGCATTCATTTCACCAAGACCTTTATAACGTTGAACTTCAGCACCTTTAAAACTTGAAGCAAGTAATTCTCTTAGTTCACTTTCATCTCAAGCGTATTTTATTTCTTTTTTACCTTTTGTTGATTGTAATTTATACAAAGGAGGAAGTGCAATATATATATTACCGTTTTCAACAAGTTTTCTCATATGTCTGAAGAAAAAAGTTAATAAAAGTATTTGAATATGTGCACCATCAGTATCCGCATCTGTCATGATTATAACTTTATTGTATTGAGCTTTTTTATAGTCAAAATCGTCGCCTATTCCTGCACCAATTGTATTAATTATTGTAGCTATTTCTTCATTTTTTAAAATATCCAATAACCTTGATTTTTCAGTATTTATTACCTTACCTCTAAGAGGTAAAATAGCTTGATATTTTCTATCTCTTCCTAATTTAGCGCTTCCACCAGCAGAATCCCCTTCTACTAAAAATAGCTCTTTTTCTTTTGGGTCCTTACTTTGTGCAGGAGTTAATTTCCCACTTAATATTTGCTTTTCTTTTAAAACATTCTTTGTTTGTCTTATTTCCGCTTTAGCTTTTCTAGCAGCTTCACGCGAATCAGCGGCTTTTTTAATTTTTTCTAATATTTTTTTTGCTAATTGTTTGTTTTCAATTATTCAAGTTTTAAAATATTTAGAAACTACCTCTTCTACTGCATTTTTTGCTTCGGGAGTTCCTAATTTGTCCTTTGTTTGACTTACAAATTCTAGATATTTTTCAGGTATTTTTAAGGATAAAACAAAAGTTAATCCTTCTCTAATATCATCACCTTCAAATGTGTTTTTTCCTTTTAATATTTTTTCATCAGCTGCAAATTCATTAAAAGTTTTAGTTAAAGCAGATTTTAAACCTGTTTCGTGTGTTCCACCATCTTTAGTTTTTACATTGTTTACAAATGATAAGAATGTTTCGCTATAAGAATCAGTGTATTGGAAACCGAATTCAACTTCTATGTCTTTTTTTGAATCTTTATATGAAAAAATATCACCAATTGAATTTTTAGAATCATTTATAAATTCAACAAATGCCTTCAAACCGTTTTCATGTATATATGTTTCTTCCTTGTTAGAATTTTCATCAATTAGCTTTATCGTTAAACCGCTAATTAAAAAACTGCTTTCGCGAAGTCTTTCAGAAATAGTTTCGAATGAAAATTTTGATTTTTTGAATATTTCATAATTAGGTCAAAATTTTACCTTTGTGCCTCTTTTATTAGTTGTACCTATTTCTTTAGTTTTTTGAATTATTTTATCTCCGTTTTCAAAAATAGTTTCATAAATTTTTTTATCTCTATAAACTGTTGCTTCTAACCTAGTACTAAGAGCATTAACAACTGAAGATCCCACACCGTGGAGGCCACCCGCTGTTTTATAGGCTCCTTCGCTAAATTTACCACCAGCATGTAATTCTGTAAAAACTAATTCTACAGCACTTTTACCACTTGGTGTTTTTCCAACAGGTATTCCTCTACCATTATCAGTTACAGATACTGAACCATCTTTATTTAAAGAAACCACTATTTCATTAGCAAAGCCAGCTAAAGCCTCGTCAATTGAGTTATCGACAATTTCTCAAACTAAATGATGTAAACCATTTACATCAGTACTTCCTATATACATACCAGGTCTTTTTCTAACAGCTTCAAGACCTTTTAATTGTTGTATACTACTTGCATCATACTTATTACTCATATTTATTATTATATTAATATTAATTATATTTTTTAAAAATTAAATAAAAATGCTGTTTTCTACAGCATCATTATTTTTTATACTTTTAATTGTACTTTAATTAAATCAGAAATTATTTTTGAAAGATAATATTTAACTCTTTGTTTTGTTGAACTAAATTGTTCTCTTTGTCCATTTTCATTAATTTTAGGTAATTCAATTTCTTCATAGCCACGATTTATTAATTTGTAAATAGAATTTAAAATTGACTCGACAACATCATTTTTAAAGTTTTCTGTAACATAAATTCCGTTTTCACCTGTTTCAACAACTATGTCATTGAAAGCTTCTGGGTACAATTTTGTTCCAGCTTCTACTTGTTTTTCTATTTCGCTAAATTGCTCAGATAAGTTTCCTTCAAACTTAATTGAAAAGACTGATAATGCATATTTAAATGTTTCAAGCATCAAATCATTTGTAAAGAATATATTTGATATTGAATTTATATCATCTAAATCAGCATATTTAGCTGATTTATAGCCTTTTTTGTTTAAATCAGCCTCTTTATTAAAGAAATATCCTAATTTCGGATTTGTAGTATTTAAAGGGTTTAAAGTTGTAAAATCTGAATCAAAACTATAGTTTTCCTGATCTAGTGTTAAAACAAAGTTATTTTTTTCTGATAATTTATTTGTAAATTTTTTAAACATTTCATTAATATCAATATTTTTATTTTTTAATTCAACATATGCATTAAAACCTTTTATAGCTGGAATCGTGAAATCAGTAGTTCCTCTAGCTTTGTTAAAACTTAATAATGAAACCATTTTAGAATTAAAAGTGTTATATCCATTATTCGTTGAATTTACAAAACCACCAGCATTTGCAACAAATATTGCTGTAGGTAACATAGAAACTAAACCTATAACACCTCCAACACTTTTTCTCATCATTCTTAAAGGTTTGCCTTTTTCTAATCCTTTTTTAATTATTGCTCTTAAAATAATTAATAATAAAAATGCAATCAAATTGAATAAAGTTATTGTAGCTAAAATTATATATGCATTAATTATGTAGTTTGGCGGAAATCATAAATCGTAATTTTTTATATCAAATTGGCTTAAAACATAAGAATTTATTCTTGGTTCAATTATTTTAATAAGAATTAAACCAATTATAATTCCAACTACGTTACTAATTGTTAGTGTTAATGAACCAAAAATACCGTTAAAAAATCCAATAATAAATCCGAAACCTAAAACTAAAATAAATAATATTATTGTAATTCATATTGTATTAGGGTTATTAAGAAAATTAATGTATGACTCTGAATAATTTCCTATATTAAATGTGTTCATATTAAATTTTCACCGAATTTGGGTGATCCTTTCATGGTTGTTTTTTATCTATATGATCAATAAATAATTTTCCATTTAAATGATCAATTTCGTGTTGTGCCACAATTGCAGGATATCCTACAAAATCAAATGTCATCTCTTTTTGGTTGAAATAAGAATAAGCTTTAAAAACAATTCTATTTTTTCTAAAAACAAAACCTTCTTGATTTTTTATATTGTCGCCCACACTTAAACAGCCTTCTCCTTCTTGAATAGCTATTTCTTGTTCGCTTGTTGCTATAATTTTTGGATTAATGAAAACATCTCTTACGTGCTGGTTTTTTGGACCAAAATCACTATTTATGTAAAACATGTTTTTTAAAACGCCGTATTGTACAGCAGCTACCCCTACACCTGGGCGGAACTTAGTCCCTGGTTTTTGACTATCATCAATATGATAAATCATTTTTTCTGCTAAATCAATGTCTTCTTGTGACAAAGGCAATGAAATATCTACTGATTTTTCTCTCAAAACCTTTTGGGGTAATTGTACTAATTTAACATCATATTTTTTCATATTATTTATATTTTATAACATTATAATAATATTGATTCAATTTAATTATGGAGCAAAATTATGATAAGAGTTATTTCTGGAAAATATAGGTCAAGAATTCTTTCTCAACCAAACACAACTAACACAAGACCTACCATGGATAGGGTTCGTGAAGCAATTTTTTCTTCAATAAGACAAGATATAGAAAATAAAATAGTCTTAGATCTTTTTTCAGGTTCAGGTGCTTTTTCTATTGAAGCAATAAGCAATGGTGCAATGAAAGCAGTTTCAATTGAAAATAATAAAGAAGCTTTAAAAGTTATTAATGATAATATAAAAGCATTAAAAATAAATAATTTAGAAGTTCTAAATTTAGATGTTTTAATTTTTCTAAAACGATATACCGGTAGGGTTTTTGATTATATTTTTTTAGATCCTCCTTATAAAGAATATGAAACATTAAATTCTTCTCTTGAATTAATTGTAAATAATAATTTTTTAAATAATTTCGGAAAAATAATATTGGAAACAGATAACCCAGAAGAAATAAAAATTCCAAATGAGCTTGTTTTGAATAAAATAAAAAAATATGGAAAAGTTTATGTTTTATTTATTCATAAAAATATTTAATTAAAATTAAAAGCATTATAAAAAAGCACGTTTGTGCTTTTTTATCTTACTAATTCATCAACTTTATTTATTAATGAAACAAGCATTAAAGAATGAGCTAAAACAACTCTTACTAAATCTGGTGTTTTTGAAACATCAAATAATTTATTGCTTGTTCTAATTCAAATATTTTCTTTTTCTTGATATGAATCGAATACAAAACCATATTGTTTTGTTTCTAATTGGTTTATTTCTATAAACTCATTTAAATCTTTTATTTTATTTTCATCAATATTTGTAACATCTACAGCTTTTAAAGAAAATTTTGAAGAAACAATTGTATTTAACAAGTAACCGTCAGTTAACTTATTTTGTTGACCACCTAATATAATTTGTCTTTTGGCATTCTTTGGTGTTCCAAAAATAACAATTGCATTCTCGTTATCAAGCTTTTTGTTTACTTTTATTGATAGAGGATAAATAACAAATTTACTCTCAGTATCCTTGTCAGTTAAAATAATAGTTTTATTATCATTTAAATATATTTCTAAGTTATCTTGATTGTTAAACATTGCTTTTGCAGTTTCAACAACATTATAGCTTAAATGATTTTCTTCTGTTACTTCAAAGTTTAAATTAAAATCTTCGAAAATTGATGGCAATATTTCATTCAAATCAACGTTCTTAAATAAACTTTCTTTCATTACTGTTTTATGTTTAAAATACTTAGATAAAAAGAATGAACCAATTAAAACTCCTATAGAAGTAACTCCAAAAAAGATTCATGATAAAGGTCTATATCACTTAGGTAATGAATTTTCTGTTATTCCAACATAAATAATTGAAGTAGGTATTAAAAATAATAATCCTATTAAAACTAATATAAAACCCAATGAAAAAAGTATTATAAAAAGTTTTTTTGTTTTATTTAATTTAGGGTCAATTGAGTATTTTCCTTCTTTTTTTTCTTTTTCAGTTCTTTCTAATAAATATTTATTAATATCATCTATTTTTTTTAATGTGTTTTCTCTGTTAATTTTCATATTTTTCCTTATATTATTAATATTTTATAATATTTTGTTTTCTTTCATTTAAAATAAGAAATAGCTAGTGCAAAAAATATTTTAGTTTTTAGGAGCATGATGAAGAAATCATTTTTTATTAGTTTATCTACAATTAATCTTTTAACACCTATGTTTATTATTTCTTGTAAACATACAGAAAAGGATTTGAAAAACATAGAAGAAGAACAAAATAAAAATAATTTTTCAAATTCAATAAATGAAATTAATTTTAATTTAGATAATTATATTTACGACGACTCAAATAAATATTATGAAGAATTAAATGGATTGAAAGGTGATGCTTTATTCACAGCATTATATAATTTGCAAAGAAAACATATAAGCGGAATTGGTAATTATGGAGATTTATATAAAATTTACGAAACAGCTTTTATTGATAAGTATTTCGAAAAAAATGGAACAATTTTAGATATTTATTCTGAGGTGGAAAATGGAAAAGATCCTTATGAATATCCAGTTGGTTATTATGATGGAATGGGTTCAAAAGGTAAACTTAAAACAGGCAAAAAAGAAGGAACAGTTTATAACCGCGAGCACATGATACCACAATCAAAATTTAATAAAGTAAATCCTACTAGAAATGATGCTCATTTTGTTTGACCTTCTGACAAGTGAGTAAATGAAAAAAGAGGCAATTTACCTCACTTCAATGTAGGACAAGACGGAAAATTAACTTTAAACGGCACTAAAATCAATAAAAAATATGCTGAACCTATTAATCTTTTTAAAGGTGATACTGCAAGAGCTTACTTTTACTTTCAAGCAACACATAAAAATGCTAATTGACCAGAGGTATTTAAAAAAACATACCCATATTTTACAGATAAATTTTTAAAAGGATATATTGAGTGATCAATTTTAGACAAGGTTGATATTATAGAAATAGAAAGAAATAATGAAATAGCAAAAGCTCAAAAAGGTCTAAGAAATCCTTTTATTGATTATCCTGATTTAATTAGTTTAATTTGAGGAAATTCAGAAAAAACTTTTAAAAACAAAGGTATATTAATTGGTATAAAAAACGCTTAATAAACATATATATTAATATCAAAAAAGAAGCAAAAATTTTGCTTCTTTTTTTAAAATCTTATATTTTTAAAGAAATTAATCTTTAAAAACGTGCTCTCCAACACTTACTTCTACATTTGTCGGTATTTCTAATTTTCTTGTTTCTATTCCTGATTCACTTAAAATTGTTCTAGCGATTAAAGCATCTTCTGTATCATGATATTTATCGTCTTCATAAATAACAGTTTTTATACCTGATTGAGCAATTGTTTTTGCACAATTAGAACAAGGATAAAGTGAAGTGTAAATTATACAATCTTCAAAATTTTGATTTGTATTTAATATAGCATTCATCTCCGCATGAACTACATATGCATATTTTGTTTCAATTGCATCACCACTTCTTCCTCAAGGGAATAAATCATTCCCTTTAGGCATTCCATTATATCCTAATGATATAACTCTTTTTTTACCGTTTATGATACAAGCACCAACTTTTGTAGAAGGATCTTTTGATCTCATGGCTGAAACTTTTGCTAAAGCCATAAAATATCCATCTCAATATAATGATTCATTTTTCATATATTTATTTTATATTATTTTTTTAATGTTTTACCAAAAACGCATTTTTTAGGTGCTTTTTTGAAGTTTTAAAGGTGCAAATTCATTTACTAATTAAAATATTTTATATAATAATATAAATAAATAATTTTGAGAAGGTAAAAATGAATAAAGAAAATATTATGCTTTTTGGAATGCCTAATTCTGAAAGATTAACAAAAGATATTTCGAAGCAACTTAATATTCCTGTGTCAACACTTAAGGTAACTAAATTTGCTGATGGTGAAATTATGCCTGTTAGTGATTTTGCAGTTAGAGGAAAAGATGTTTATATAGTGGCTAGTACATCTAGACCAGTTAATGACAATATAATAGAACTATTATTGTTTATTGATAGTCTTAAAAGAGCAAGTGCCAAGTCAATAACAGTAGCATTAACTTATTATGGATATGCAAGACAAGATAGAAAAGCAAGCGGTAGACAACCTATTGGTGCAAAACTAATGGCTGATCTTTTACAAAAGGCTGGTGTAAATAAAATTATTGCCGTTGATTTACATAATGTTGCAATTCAAGGTTTTTTTGATATACCAATAGATGATTTAAAAGGACAATTTACTTTAGCTAAAGCCATAAAAAATGTTCATGAAAAATTTACAGTTGTTTCTCCAGATCACGGTGGAACCGTTAGAGCACGTGCTTTAGCAGAATTAATTTCTGAATCAGTTAAAATTTGTATTATTGATAAGCGTAGAATTGGTACTAATCAAACTGAAGTTATGGGGCTTATTGGTGATATAGAAGGTGAAAATGCAGTAATTATTGATGATATTATTGATACAGGTGGAACAATAATAAAGGCAGCAGAAACTTTAGTTAAAAACGGCGCAAAAAAAGTTGTAATAGCAGCAACTCATGGTATATTTACAAAAGGATTTGAAATTTTTGAAAACCATCCAAACATTGAAAAAGTTATTGTAACTGATTCTATTGATAATTCAGAATGAACAAAAAAATATAAAAAGTTAGAAATTGTTAGTTTATCACCATTATTAGCGGGGGTTATAAAATGTTCAATAAGTGGTGATTCGATTTCTAATTTATATAGCAAATTTGCAAAGGAAATAAAAAAACTTGGCTAATATAGATTATTTTTTAAAAAAATATTCATTGCAGCTTGACAAATTAAAAAAATATGCAAGTATGATACATGAACAAAATATGGTAATGAATATTTCTGGTTTTAAAACAGAGCAAGAAATTTTTGAACAAGGTATAATAGCTTCTTTATTAACATTTGAATTTGCTCAAAATAGCTTAAAAAAAGAATTTATAGGAAAAAAAATACTTGATATAGGTGCTGGTGCAGGTTTTCCTAGCGTTCCATTATTAATAGCTCTTGATAATTCCTTTGAACTAACTATTATTGAAAGCATTTCTAAAAGATGTTTATTTTTAGAAAAAGTAAAAAAAGAATTTAATTTAAACTTAAAAATAATTAATTCAAGAGCAGAAGAAGTTATTGATCTTAAAGAATATTTTGATTTTATAACCGCTAGAGCTTTAAGCAGCACTAAAAATATTTATTTAATGTCTAACCATTTATTAAAACAAAATGGGGAATGAATTCTTCCTAAAGGCAGAAGTTTTTTAGAAGAAGTTCAAGAATTTAAAGATAAATTTTTAAAAGAAGCGAATAATATTAATTTTTATCCATATTTTGATTTTACTCAAAATGAAAATTCTTTTCTTGTAACTGTTAGCAAACCAAAACCAACACCAAGAGGTTGGCCGTGATCTTGAACAAAAATTAAAAATTATTAGATAGATTTTCTATCTTTTTTTTATATATTTGAACTTGAAATTTTTCAAATTCATTTGTTTCAATTAAATAAAAATTTGATAAATCAAAATTAATATATGTATCCCCTTTATATTTATTTTTTATTCTTGAAAAAATTATAAAATCAACATGTTTATAGTATCTTTCATAAATAAATTTACCTCCTGCTATATATAAATCCTTTAATTTATTTTTAAAAGAAAATACATATTTGTCTAAATCATCTAAATTATTTATAATTTTATTTGCTTTAATTGTTTTATCTGTTGAATACACACAAATATATCTGTTCTGTAGATTTTTTGGTAAATTTACATAAGTGTTATGACCCATCAAAATATTTTTATTAATTGTTTCAGACTTAAAAAACAATAATTCTTCATTTATTTTTCAAGGAAGTTTATTATTATATCCTATTAAATTATTTTCATCGGCAGCAATTATTAGTTTCAACATTGTTTAATTAAAAAATGCCCTATGGCATTATTTTTGATTTAAAGTTTCCATAGTGATTTTATAATCACTTATTATTTTTGATAATAAAATAGCTGTTCCGTGTCCGTATCTAACAGAATCTTCTCCATAAGTTAATGCATACTCATTATCTTTAATATCACCGGCTATGTATAAAAATGGAACATTTTCTGGTGTTCTTCCTTGAGCAAATTTTTCATCCATTATCTTAACTGAATCAAACTCTAAAATTTTTGCAACTAATTCCCTTATATTTAAGCTTTCAATATTTGGGATTTCAAATTCATTATTTTGTTGTTTATTATTTTCACCACCTAATTCAGGATTTGGTGATTCTGTCTCTGTTTTATTAACTGGCTCTGAAGGGTTTTTAGGTTCTTCAGTTTTAGTTACAGGAGGCTCTGTATTAGGATTTGGTGACTCTGTCTCTGTTTTATTAACTGGCTCTGAAGGGTTTTTAGGTTCTTCAGTTTTGTTTGTTGAAGGATTAGCTGATGTGCTAGGGTCTGAAGGTGAATTAACATTTTGTTTTTCATTACAACTAGCTGAAACAATTGGTAATAATGATAAACAAGAAATTGTACCTAAAAGAATTTTTTTATTCATAATTACTCCTTATAAAAATATTTATTTTAAATAAATTATATATTTTATTTTTCATAAAAAAGAATAAAAAAAAGCGGCTCCCTATTCTCCCATCTCTGGTACCTTCGGCGTAAAAGGGCTTAACTACTGAGTTCGGAATGGATTCAGGTGATCCCCTTTGCTATGACCACTATTAATATAATACACTATATTTTAAAATCGTGAAATAAAAAAATATTTTTTTTAAAAATTAAATATTAGAAAAATCACACGCAAATAATAACTGTATTTTAATTAATATAATTCTAAACTAAAATTAGGCATTCTTTTTATTTTATATATAAAAAATGAAGAAAACAATAAAATTAAAATTTTTTCAGTTTCAGAATTAATAACCAAATATAAATAAAAAAGTTAATAAAATCTTATTTTTGAAAAATAATTTAGAAAAGATTTTTTTAATATTGTTCACGACAGTAAATTTATATTCTTCTTTAGTTTTTTAGAAGTTTATATGTTCTCTAAATCAAAAGAAGTTAAAATATTAAACTATTGCAAAAAAATACTTGAATGTACCAAGGATAATAATTAAATTTACTTTATAAAAATATCTTTAAAATTCGTATAATTTAATTACTAAAAAATAAGGAGAAAAAAATGAGCACAGGAATGATTATAATGACTGTTATACTTTCGCTTTTAGGTTTTTTATTAATAGTATTGCTTCTATCAGGTATAAGAATTGTTTCTCAATCAAATTTTGCTGTGGTTGAAAGATTAGGCAAATACTCGAGATCATTAAAAAATGGTTTAAACTTTATTATTCCCATTATTGAAAAAATAGTTTTAAAAGAAAACTATAAAGAAAAAGTTTTAGATTTTCCAGAACAAGATGTTATAACAAAAGATAATGCTGGAATTAAAGTAGATACTGTTGTTTATTTAACCATTGTTGATCCAAAATTATTTGCTTATGGCGCCGAAAACCCTATGAAAGCAATTGAAAATTTATCAGCTACAACATTAAGAAATTTACTTGGTGAATTAGAACTTGATGAAACACTTACTTCTAGAGACACTATAAATTCAAAATTAACTTTAATTTTAGATGAAGCTTCTGATTCATGAGGTATTAAAGTTCATAGAGTTGAAATAAAAAACATTATACCGCCATTTGATATTCAAAATGCAATGGAAAAACAAATGAGAGCTGAAAGAGAAAAAAGAGCAAATATTCTTGAAGCAGAGGGTAAAAAGGCTGCTGCAATATTAATTGCTGAAGGTGAAAAAGAATCTGAAATATTAAAAGCTGAAGGTGAAAAAGAATCTTTAATTCTTAAAGCCCAAGCAGACAAAGAAGCTGAAATATTAAAAGCAGAAGGGCAAAAGAAGGGTATTATTCTTTTAACTGAAACCACTATAAACAAGGATATTTTAGTTTTAAAATCTATCGAACAATTAGGAAAATTAGCAGAAGGTAAGGCTACAAAAATTATAATTCCGCCTAATTTAAATAATATTGCTAGTCTAATGTCTACTGCTAGTGAACTATTAGATAAAAAAATAGAAAAATAGAGTGTTTTTTAAAAAAATCATTCTATTTTTCTATTTTTGTATAATTTTTATTATGAATTTTAATAATAAAAAACTTGTAAACACTAGTAATTCAATTATTTTTGACAATATTAAAAATGTTATATTTGAAAAAATAATAATTTTTTATAAAGAAAATGATTTAGTGTATTTTTTTAAAGCAAAAAAGCATACTAATAATGACAAAATGAATGAAGAAATATTACTAAATAATTATTTAATTAACGTTACCCAAATATACATAATTAATAACGATCATTTAAATAGTATATACCATAATGATTCACGCTTAATTTTAGAAAATAACGAAATAATAAAGGAAATGTTATATGAAAATATAAATAAAATTCCTGCTAATGTTACAATATCAAAAGTTTTTATAGAAGAAGGTGATTTAAAATACAATATTATGTTTAGCAATCCTAATCTTTTAATTAAAGAACAAAGAAGAAATATGCTTTTTGACGCAAGAACTACTTTTATAATTAATGATATTATTAATAATAGAAATAATAATTTTGAACTAGAAAATACAATAAAAATACTTAAAGAAAAAATATAATCTTTTATTAGAGATTAAGTTTCTTTAAGTATTTTTTGTAAACTTTATTAGGAATTTTTCATTTTTTTCCATTTTTTACAAAAATAAATATAAAAAAAGTATATGTAATTGAAAGGAGAAAAATGAATATTACTTATGAAAATTACTTTAATAGCAATATAAATTCAAAAGAAAAAGCAAAAATAATAAAATCATTGTGTGTATTAGAAAAAATTAATTCTAAAATAATTAATGATTATAAGCAGCACAATAAAAATATTTTAAATTTATTAAAAAGAAAAAAACCTGCATTTAGAATTTACAATATTCTTGCTGCCATGAAACCTATTTATGCAAAAATAATTGAGAATGATTTTATTCAAGAAAAAGAAAATAAATGATACAACAAAGAAATGAAAAAAAGCACATATTACAGAAACAAGAACTTAGCAATGGATGAGTTTCTATTTTTATATATAAATGCTGGATACAACTTTAATTAATAACCAACAAAATAATAATGTTGTGCATTTAGAAAGATATAAATATCATCCAAGAATTGAATCAAACATGAAAAAACCCTCTAAGCAACTTTCTGACTGATACGGTAATAATTATAATTTTAAAAGATTGTCTAGAGGCGCTATTGAAGTAAAAAGATATTTTAATGAAGATAACTTTTTATTAAGAATTTGATATTTTGAACCAGAACACGTTTTGGATCAGCATAGAAATGAAAATGTTTTAGCTATTAATAAAAAGCTAATTGACCCTGTATTAGTAAAAAACAAAACTTTAATAGCTAAACAAAATATCGGAGACGCAAGAAAAATTTGAGGGGATAGGTATTCTTTTAATGATATTGCGGAAAGTTATAGATTGCCTAAAATTTATTATAAAAGCCTCACTCTTACATCACAAGAACTGGGTTTAAAATGAAATGACATAAAAAGCATTACCTATACATTTGATACCAGCATGAGACAAACATATGTAGGGCCACATTATTGACAAATTAAACGATTAGAATTGCCAGCTACAAAAGATTTTGAAATTAATACAAATTCAAATAATATAAAAGTTTATATACCTGAATACTATAAGTGAGAATTCAGCGAAAGCAGTGAAATACCAATAAACGAAACGATAAAGAATTTTGAATTTGATTTATCTTTTAAGGAATGAAATACTTTTGACAAAACAAATAAAATAATTCATATTGATGGCTTTTCAAGTAATTATGAGCCAATAAAGTGGAGTAAAAAAAATTATAATTCTACCGCAGAATATGATTCTAATTTCGAAACCACTTATAGAATTCATAAATTAAACAATGAACGTTTCAACTTAAAACAATCTTTACCATTATATGGAATTTTTGATTTCAATACTAACTTTGATTCAATGATTAATAAAAATTTAGTAAATAAACAAATAAAAAATATTTATGCAGAAGGTATTGAAGAAAGAGAAATTTATTATGATTCATATAACCATTATAACTATAAAAAAGGTTTATTAGAAAATAGTGAATTTAAATTAGAAAAAGGAATAAATATTCCTTACAATTTTTATGGTAACTTAATAAAAACATTTGTTTTTAAATTTTATGATATTGATAATGCAAATAATAATGATTTTTTAAACTTAAAAATAAATGTTTCTTCAAAAGTTGATAAACCCATATTAGATCCTGTGTATGGATGAATAAAGCTAAATATATATGAAAAAAATAATATTGATGAAAATGACATATTCAAGTATGTATTTGAATTAGAAGATTTAGAAAAATTATCTAAATTAGAAAAAGAATTTGATGATAAATTCTTAGAAAATTACTTGGAGATAAATAATGAATAAAAAAGCTGTTTTTATACCATTAGGAATTATTTGTGGAGCCGCTGCTATAGCTACACCTATAATTGTTGTTTCAATGAAAAAAAGTGAAAATGAAGTAAAACCAATAAATGAAATTAGCAATAAAATTGAATATAATGATTCCGAAAAATCTTTTTTTCCTAAACTAGATGTTCAAGATTTTTATAAATATGTAAATATTGAAAATAAAGTTGCAAAATTTAATAAAAAAATAATAGGTGAAATAATAAAAACAGTTTTTAAAAAAATGATTTTATCAAGTGAAAAAATTAAATTTAATTATAGGCTAAATAATGATGAAAATAAATTAGACATTATTTTTATGACAAAAAATGGTGAAAAAGATGTTTATAAAAAATATATTTTTAAAATAGATGATGAAGAATTAAAAATTGATGAATAAAAAAAATTTATTTATAAAATTCCTATTTACATTTTTGCTGTAAATAGGTTTTTTATTTTTAAAATAAAAAACGTAACTGTCTTACAACAATTACACTTTTATACAAATTATAATTTTAAGATAAAGATTTTATTTTTTTATAATTTTCAATTTCTTTGTCAGATGCTAAAACAAAATGTTTCTTACCTACGTTTTGTCATTTAGGCTGATTATTTTCATCATAATTATGCATAGTTGGATTATATTCTGATCCCAATAAAGAACCTTTTTCATTTTCAATTGAAGGAACAGCCTCCAACAAACTTTTTGTATATGGATGATATGGATTATTAATAATTTCTTCAGTAGGCCCTACTTCAAGTAGTACACCTTTATTAATAACTGCAATCCTATCAGATATATATTCAACCATTCTTAAATCATGTGCTATAAACAAAATAGTTAAATGATATTTTTCTTTTAATTCATTAAAAATATTTATAACTTGAGCTTGAATAGAAACGTCAAGTGCACTTATCGGTTCATCAGCTATCAATAACTTTGGTTGTAAAACAACTGAACGACATATTCCTAAACGTTGTTGCTGTCCGCCAGAAAATTCTAATGGAAAGCGTCCTAAAATTGAATCATCTAAGCCGACTTGTTTTAACATATCAATAATTAATAATTTTTTACATTGTTTTTCGCTATATTTAGAAATATTATCTCTTTCTATTTTAGCTTGCAATAACTTTTCTAAAATTGGGTTATAAATTTCTTTATTTGTTTCAGCTCTTTTTTCAATTATTGAAATAAAATTTTTAAAAACCAATTCATATGACGAATCAATATTTTTTATTAATTCTCTAAAATTTTTAGTTGGTTGAGAATATAATGAATTTGTTGAATCTAACTTATTTATAGTTTCATTAGCTTCAACAAAATAACTTTCATCAAATGATGTTAAATAAATAAATTTAGAATTATTTGTGTTTGTTAAACCTTCACCAACAACTTCTTCAACATTTTTAAATGGGTTTAATGAGTTTGTAGGGTCCTGAAAAATCATTTGTACTTTATTAACCATAAAGTTAATTAATTCTTTGTACTTTTTGCCTCATTTAAATCCTTTTTCAAGATTTTTCGGAATTATTCTATCTAAAATTTTAATATATCCGAATGAATGCGGAGTTAATCCTATTATAGCTCTACCGGTTGTACTTTTTCCACTCCCTGATTCTCCTACCAAACCTAAAACTTCACCATCATATATATTTAAATTTAAATCTTTTATAGCTTTAAAACTGTTTGAAGCATTGCCGTATGTTATATCTAAATTTCTAATTTCTACAATTGATTCTTTTTCAGGATATGCATTTAACATTTCATCTGTTCCAGGAACTATTTCACGATATTGAATTTTTCCATATTTGCCTTTTTCAATATAGTATTTACTCATATTTAGTTCCTTTCTTTTTTGTCTTTTCATCCTCTTGTCTTTTTGAAATTATTTCATTTCTTTCATTAATTAAAGAATCTACTAAATTATTATGTTCGTCTGCTAATTTTTGAAAATTGTTAAAAGTTTCTTCATCTACAAAATAATTATTTTGACCGTATATAGAATCTAATTTCATATTATATTTTTTTCATAAATTAGCAATTATTTTTGGTGGATTATATTTTGGAGCATTTTCACTTAATAAATTACTTTTTACATAATGTGTAGGTGAAATTTGATAAAAAGGAGGTTCTTCTTCAAAATCGATACCTAATGCATAATCGTTCCGAACTGCAAAAGCATCTCCTTTTATTGCATTTAAATTTGAAGGCACTGCACCTCTAATAACTTGAAGTTTTGATCCTTTATTAAAATCTGGCATAGAAACAATTAAACCTCATGTATATGGGTGTTGTGGATTTAATAAAATTTCTTCTTTTGTACCAGTTTCTATTATTTGTCCTGCATACATAATATTTATAAAATCACTAATAGAAGCAACAACACCTAAATCATGAGTAATAAATGCTATTGCTATATTAAATTTTTCTTGAAGTTCTCTAATAATATCAAGAACTAACGCTTGAACTGTTGGATCTAATGCTGTTGTAGGTTCATCCATAACTAAAATTTTTGGTTTAAGTGAAACAATAGCTGCAATTGCAATACGTTGAATCATACCTCCAGAAAGTTCATGTGGGTATGCTTTCATAACTTTCTCTGGATTGTTAATTTTTGTCAATGTTAAGTATTTTATAGCTTCATCATAAGCTTCTTTTTTATTTTTAACAAGCTTATTAACGAGCATACCTTCCATTATTTGTTTTCCAACTTTCATAGTAGGGTCAAGTATGGACATAGGATTTTGAAAAACTGCTGATACAATTCTTCCTCTTAGCTTAGTTTTTTCTCAATTAAAATCTGTAAAATTATGCACCTCTAAACCATAAAGTTTTATAGACCCACTTTCAATTATTGAGTTAGCACCAGTTAAACCATAAAGTAAAGAAGTTATAACTGATTTTCCTGAACCTGATTCACCAATCAAAGCATGAACTTTACCTTCATAAATTTTTAAAGAAGGTCCTCTCAAAACTAAATTTTTCTCTTTTGGATTAGCTGGATTTCTAAAAGTTAAGTATATATCTTTTATTTCAGCAGCTACATTTGTCATTTCACCAAATACCATTTCTTGTTTAGTTCCTTCAAAAACGTCAACAATTGGTTCTTCGATTTTATTTTTTCTAAATAAATTTATAAATCACTTAAAAACTGTTTTTGTTTTTCTTCCAAAATCAATTCAAAAATCTTTAAAAGCTCTTAAAAATCCTTTTTTAGAGTCATTTTTTATTTCTAATAAGTCTAATGGTTCTGGTTTATTTTTATATAAGATATGTTTTTTAAATTTTTTAGTATAACCGTATGTATTTAACAAATTATTTGATTTAATCTTGTTATTTTTCATAATTTAACCTATCTTTGTCTTAATAAACTATCTTGAACAGCATTAGCCATTAATTGAATTGATGTTGTCACTAAAATTAATATAAATGATGGAATTAAAACATATCTTGGGTAAGTAGTAAATATTTTTGAACCTTCGCTAATTAAATTTCCTAATGTTGGTTCATTAGGAATACTCAAACCTATGAACGCTAAGGATGTTTCACTTAAAATAATCCCAGGGATATGAAAGACTATTTCTGTAATTAATAAAGGAATTAAAACTGGTAAATAATTAGCAAGTATTTTATATGTTGGAGTCCCTAATATTTTTGAAGCACTAACTCATTCAAATGATTTAGCTCTTAAAACTTGTGAACGCATTTGGTTTGCTATACCTGCTCATGAAGTAAATGATAAAGCAAATACCATTACCATAAATGTTGGTCTTAAAATAATAGTTATAACAATAAGAATTATTATTGATGGAACATTTGAAATTATCTTTATAATAAAGGTCATTATTTTATCAAATATTCTAAAATGCCCCATCATAATTCCAATAACTAGACCAACTGCAACTTGAATAAATGTTGCCACGAAACTAAGTGCAAGAGAGAATCTGAGGCCATATCATAATCTAGCTCAAATATCTCTACCAACACTATCAGTTCCTAATATATGTCCTTGCGTAAAGAAAGTATAATATCTTTCATCAACGTTAACTAATTTAGGATTATATTTAGTAACTAATGGAATTATTATGGCTAGTATAACAATTAATAATAATGTTACAAAGCCAAATACACCCGCAAAAGATCTACTAAAACGATAGAAAAATTCAACAAATGCATTTTGTCTTTTTTTCATTCTGCTTGTTTCATGAAATTCTAATAAATTACCTATCATTTCCCATCTTTTATATTGTAAAGGCTGTAAGAAAGGATTAGGAGCAATTGACTTACCTAGCTCATTTGTAGGGCTCTGAGTTCTTTTTTTAACTCTATCATTATGATTTTTGAATCATTCTTTAACACCCATAAAATTAACCTCTCTTTCTTACACGTGGATCAATAGCTACATATAATGCGTCACGCATTGTATATGAAAGTATTGTAATTAATGAGAATAGTGTAACCATAAATAAAATAATATTGTAATCCTTTGATGTGATAGCGTTTAATAGTAATCCACCACTTCCTGTAATAAAGAATATTTGTTCTATAAATAATGAACCAATAAAGCTACCAAATATTACAACTGGGAAAAATGTTGCTATTGGAAATAAAGCAGGTTTTAACGCATGAGTTCAAACGAAACGACGTTTTGAAACACCTTTAAGATAACAAAATTTTGAATGTTGAGAATTTAACTCTCTATTTAATTCAGTTCTAATATATTTAATATAAACAATAATAGAACCTAAACTTAATGCCAATCCAGGCAAAATATAAGATGCAATGTCTTTTTCATTAAATAAATAAGGTAATTTTACATATCTGCCTATTAAAACAAGTCATAAAGCAAATATTAAAGAAGGTATAGAAGAAAACACTGAAACAACAAGTGTAGCTATATGATCTGGCAATTTATCTGGATTCATACCAACATATACACCTAATGGAATACCGATAAGTAGCGTTAGTGCAACTGAAAATATTCCTATTAAAAAACTTTTATAAAATCTTATTCAAACAAAATCATTAATGTTTTTTCCTGGAAACACACTAAGCGATACACCAAAATCAAATTTAATAATGTTGCCTAAGTAATAAAAATATCTAATATAAAGTGGTTTATCTAATCCATATTTTTCTGCAACTGCCTTAGCTGCCGCTTCGTCTAAACCTGAAGTTAAACCAGTTGATCCGGGAACAGAATTTATTAAAAAGAATGTTATAGTTACAACAATAAAAGCAATTAAAAGAAATTCACCTAAAATTAAAAATGTTCTTAATAAACCTTTTGATAAAGGACTAGTAGGTCTAAAAAAAGATTTAAAAGTTTTTTTCTTAGTTTCTTTTTTATATCTAAAATCAATAGATGATGGATTTTCTTCTATTTTTTTATAATGTTGAATTTCAACTAAATCATCTATGAAATAGTTATTTTTATTATTATTTTCTTTCATAATATTATTGTCCTTTTATTTGAGTAGGTAAATTTGGCTTAGGTGGATTGATTGTATCGTATGCAAATTGCAATGAGTAAGTAAACAAACTATCTGTACCGTTAACACGAGATATTTCTCAAAATGTATCAACTTCCATCAATGGAATTACCGGTGCTCCATCTCTAACTATTTTTTCTAATGCTGCGATAATAGCAAACGCATTTTGTTCTGTTCATCCTTCTTTTATTTCTGATTGAGTAAAGTTATTAGAAAAGAATCTTAAGTATCTTTCTGAAAATTCATTATCATTTTCTATTCTTTCTGCCTTTAATTCTTTATCATAAACTTTTTTGCCTTTAAATACAAGTTCAAGTATTTTGTTTCATACCTTAAGATCAATTCTCAATCTTTTTCTTGTTTCATCAGCTTTTAAATTATTTGAGCTAGTAATTATTCCATTCTCATCAATTTTATAGCCTAATTCTTCAAAATAATTAGCATAAACTCAAGATCCTGCAGGGTTATTTCTAAAACCTGTATTTTTTTGATTTTTAGTATCTATTTCATCTGTTTTAAAAAATACTCTTACATAAGAATAAGCATCTGTTCCAAATGCATCAAAGTTTTTATACAAGATATCATACTCACCTTTAGTTCTAAAATCTTCATAGACATTCTCTGGTAAACTTTTTATTTCTATGTTAACAAAATCACCAAAAGCTTTAGCCATAAAATCTTGCAATGCTATACCTGCATGTTGCTGTTCATCTGAAGAGTTTGAAATATATTTTAAATCTACTTTTTTAATATCAGGATTAGATTTTTTAAATAACTCTAAATATCCTCTAGCAATTTCCAAATCAAAGGCTTTATCTGTTCTATCAACATGTTCAAAATTATAGTTTTTAGATAAATGGTCTAAGTGAGTGTAATTTTGAATTGGAAACTCTTTATCATTTATTTTAGTTTTCATAACTTCATGATCAAAAGCAATTTCTATTGGATCACCAAAAGCAGAAGCGCCTTGACCAAAAGCCGTTCATGTTATAACAGGATATGATGAATTTCATCCTACTATATTTAACATTTCATTTCTATTAATAGCATAATAAATAGCATTTCTAAGGTTTGAATCTTGTAATGGTGATTTGCTATTGGTTTCCTTATCTAAATTAAATGCTAAAGCAATAGTCCCGAAACCAGCAGATTTTCTCATATATTTTCTTTTTTCTGGATCAACTCAGTAATTTAATTGTTGTACAGCAGGTATCCTTGTTGATGCTATAAATTTATCATCATATAATGTTGCATTTAAATTTGGATCTGAACTAAATAGGATTTTAATTTTATTACTTGATGTTTTATCTGAAGAATAATATTGAACATTCTTATTTAAAATAACATAGCCTTGTGGACCTAATTCAATATCTTCTATGTTAAACGCACCATTTGTCAAAAATTTGCTTTTGTCTAAACCAAAATCTGCGATACCACCATTTAACTCTACAAATTTTCTGTTTATAGGAATTAAATTAGAGTTTAAATCAGACACAGCGTTAGAAAGTGATGTTGGTTGATAAGATTGATACTCTACTCTTAATGAATATTCGTCAAGTGCAAATAATCTATTATGTCTATAATGTTTTGGATTTAAATTATTTGTAAATTCATTGTCTAATGTATTACCTCTATATAATGAATTTACTGCAACATTATATTCTTCCTCTTTCTCTTTTGAATAAGAAACAGTCATTCTTGTTTTTAATTTTTTAGCATCTCTTGTTAAATTTTTAAATAATTCTGAAAATGTTTGTCTTGGGTCTGAATATAAATATTTTTTTATTTTAACAGCAATTCTTTGAGGTATTGACTTAAGTTCTGCTTCAGAATATTTTGAAAGTGAATATTCAGGGTTTTTTAACATAATTACTGTTTCATTATCATTTTCATTAAAATCAGGAGAATATGGTATTGCTTCTAAAATTTCTCTATTTGAGTGATTTCAATATAACCTGCCAGAAAATAATCCTAATCCTAAAGCTGATTTTTTTAATTTATTTAACAATTCTTTTTCTTTGTTTTTTAAATTTTCAATAGAAGAAGAATCAATTGGTAAATTATTTTCTTTTCTATATTTTATAATATCTTCTATTTGTGAAGCAAAAGGTTTGTAATTTTCATTAAAAACATCATAATAAGAATTACCGTTTTTATCTAATTTAACTTCTGGATAGGCAAATGGGTTCTTATATGATATACCAAATTCTTTAATATATTCATGTTGAGCTTCAATTAATTCTTCTGCTTGTTCGAACTTTCTTTGTAAAATAGAAGTAAGTTTTTGACTACCTGTTGATAAATCTAAAATATAATGCATAGCATCTATATAATCATCAGCGGTAACCGGATCATTATTGCTTCATTTACTTTCACCATTATTTAATAATAAATTCATACTTTGTATTCTATTATTAAGCATAATTACACTTACTGGTTGATACTCTGAGCTGTCGCTACTTAATGTACCTGTAGTAGAACCGAATTGATCTAAAGGATAAAATCTAGTTGTTACAGTTGTTGGAGCAGAATTATTTTGTATATATTTATCCAAAGATGTAACACCTAATCTTTCTTCTTTTTCATCAAGAACTTCGCTATTAACATAAGCACCCATAGGTATTTCTGGTAAGCTTAATATTCTTTTTAATGCTTCATTTGGACCTGATTTTAATGGAGACTCCACTAAAGAAGGCAATATTCTATTAACTGAAGAAAATTTAATATAGTTTAAAGAGTTAATAGGCTCACTAACTAATCCTAAATCATAATTTTGTGACGTGTGAAAATTAGTTGAACAAGAAATAGCTACTATCGGAATAGTAGTACTTGTTATTGAACTTAATAAAATAATTTTATTTTTCTTATTCATTTTTCTCCTTAACCAACATTTACACCATTGAATTGGTCAAAAATAACCATTTCTATTGTTTCTTTTATATTTCCATCTTTGTCTTTTGTTATGACTTTTTCAATTTTTGTAGGAGCTTGTGAGAAAGTCTTACCATTTTCAGAAACAGATTCATAATCTCCTAAATCTATTTCAGCAATTCTTTCTTTTCCACTTTCATCAGAAGCAAAATACATTTCATATCTCTTACCATGTAATCCAGGTTTTAATAAATTATCTCTATATCTTGACATAACTTCATAATTTGTTACTCATGAAACGAAACCTTCTCCTTTATGATGACCATTCTTATCTGTATAATCATATTTCTCTTCAGCAAGAGTATGTCTTACAGATGTATCACCATTATTAAACTTAATTTCATTTTCTAAATCTTGAGTTTTATAGTAGAACATATTATTTGTGTTTTGTTTTTTAATTGCAATAGTTTTAATTTCACCGTTGTCTTTATCTTTAAAGGCTATAAAATTAGCTTTTTCGGCAATATCTTTAGTTAAATAACCAAACATTGCAATAGCATCTTTATCTTGATCTCTTCAAATTCCAGAAACATTTCTTTTTCCTACACCTTGACTTTGAATGTAGTAATTTCAGTAAGCTTCTACTCTATCTTTTGCAACATTGCCTTCTAAATTTTTAATTCTTATTGTATCATCAACAATTGGCATTCCGTTATCATCATATAATTTAAAATCTAAAAATTCACGATATCATCTATCTCTAAATCAACCGTTATTTATTGATTGGAATTGACCAAAGTAATTATTTGAATAATTCATCGCATCATTAAAATCATTTTCAACCGCAAACATATTTCTTGAATATTTTAAATTAAGATTTTTAGCTCTTCTGCTTGCTTCTTGGTCAAAAATTCTTTCATATTCTAGAATAGAATTTCTTATACCATTTCTATTATTTTGATCATTAAATCTTATTGCTTTATTCAATCATTTTTCAGTTGTAGTACCGTCAACTATATATTCTAATCCTGTGTTTGCTTCACTTATTCCTGATAAGAAATTAGGCATATTGCCAAATTCATGAATTGATGGACTATATGTTATTTGTAAGTTATCACGGTTAATTACTTCAGCAAAACTATAAGTATAATCTGAGAAGAATTCATTGTAATTACGTTCATTTTTCGTTCTGAAATAGTCTCTAACGTTTGTAGAAGGGCTTGTTTCAAATGTACCTGTGAATAATTAACTAAATATGCTTAACAAATCAAATTTTCTAAGAGAAACATTTATGAATGTTTGATCTGAATAACCTTGTATTTTACTATCAAATATTAAAGTATCATATAGGTTTAAACTTGATAATGAGCTTTCAAATTTTTCAGCTAATTTTTCATATGCTGAAATTATTCCATCTGTTGAAATTTGTCATTCTTCTGGATTATGATTTTCAATTCTAAATGATTCTTTCTTGAACTCTCCGTATCCTAATTTTGCATCAAAAATTCATGCATAATCAGGATTATCTTTAATATCTTGAATTGTTATATTACTTGTATACATTGCATAATCAGTCAAGCTAAATCTTTTCATTATTTCGTTTGCTCATAATTGATTTGTTGTATCTTTATTTGCTTCTTTAAAAAATTCTAAATAAGCATTATAAACTTCTTCATCATTATTTCTTAGTTTTACTAAAACATTTGACTCAAAGTTATTTTTGAATTCTTCAATATCAACTTTTGAAGAAACATAATCAATATTTCAGTCAATAGTTTTTGTATTTGAATTGTATCTTGCTTTTCTTAAATCAACAGTAACAAAATCTAATCAATCATTATAATTATCAAATGATATTTCCCCAGCTTTACGATTATTTTTATCTTTTATATAACCAAATAAACCACTTATAGCATTTGAGTCCTCATTTGCAAGTCTATCATTATAATTTATTGACAATTTAGCTAAGTTATCATATTCATAATTATTAAACGCTGTACCATTTATATCGTTGTTTCGAGAATCCTTCATCAATCAGATCACATTTGCATTTGTTCTATTTGAAATAAATTGCGGAGTGTATGATGCCATTCATCTTAAATTTCTTTTTATTTCAAATCTACGTATTAAATTTTCTCCAATACTATCGTTAAAAAACATTTGACCAAAAGCTTTTGTGTTATTTACATTTGGTAAATATTGATGTTCTTTATCTATAAATAATATTTGCCCTTCACCACCACTCATTACATTATTAAATTTATTACCTGAGCTGAAAATTGTACTAATAACATTTCCAAAAGATAATTCATTATTTTGTGAAACAATACGAGGGTTTGCATAAATTAATGAGCTCGGAACAGTTTGTGTAAATTCAGTAGTATTTAATGTTCCATCGTTATTATAATATTTCATTAAATTATTACGTGGACCGCCATTATATTGACCTGCTTCAGGATCTCTATTTTTTACATAATCTTTATATATATTAAAGAATAAATCTGCTATGGTTGAAGGAGCTGCATTACCGAATGTTGATCTTAAAGCCCCAAAATCAATATTAATTCTAGGTTCAACAGAAAGATTTGTTGTTGAATTATCTCATCCATTTATTGTATATCTTTCAACAATTAATGATTGTATAGCTCTTGTTATTCTATCTATAGTTGAATTTACATATTGAACTGCATTTGCATCATAATTAGGATTATTTTGATCATCTAATCTGACATTTAAAGGAACATTTATAACCGGTGAGCCGTTTTTATTTTTCATTAAAACTTCTCTAATCAAAATATATTGTCCTTCTGAATTACGTTCACCATCAACAACTTTAGGCAAAAATCTTACTTCATTATCTTGTACTTGTTCTTCAAAAACAACTTTATTACCGGCACCATCTTTTAAAACACCATCAAGCATTCTAATTGAAGCATCTTTATATACATATTTGCCATTTTCTTTAACCATATATTTAGCTGTACCGCTCATTGATGGGTTCAGTGTCGCACTAAAGTTATCAACTGCATTTAAAATTCAAAGATCAAATGGCTGTAATCATTTTTCATCATCTTTTGCAACTAATCCATTCGCCTCTCTTCTTGCCTTAACAGCTTCTAATAATCCAGAAAAGTTTTGTAAGAAACGACGTTTTTTATTTTTTAATGCTTCTCTTAAACTTTGATCATTTAAGTCAACCCCTCAAATATCTTTTTCAGATTCCAATGATTTAACAAGGGTTTCCACTTTATCTTCGTAACTTATTGAATCATTTTCTTTTTTAGCAAAATAGAATTCAGGATATTCACCATAATCTCTTAAAACACCAAATTGATCTAATAAACGCTTAGCGCCCATTTTTACATGAGTACGAGCATCTAAATATAACTCTACAACATCTCTAGAATAGTAATTATTTATATTAGGAGTTCCATTAGGAGTTAAAGCACTAATAAAGATTGGCTTATTTCCTTTATTTCCTAAATCTTGTGCTCCATTAAGTGTCATATGATGACCATATTCATGTGCACCAACAAATTTTAAAAAGTCTGTTGAAATACCTTTGAAATTAGGATCTGACATTTTTAATATTGCTCATAAACCTACACGACTATCTTTACTAAAACCTAGATAAGGACCATTTTCTATTGAATAAACAAATTCACCATTTTCATCAAGTTTTTTAACGATGTGTTCGCCATTCAATCATTCGCCCGCATAAGGGACTTCTTCTAATAAGTTGCTTGTTAGATTTTCATAAGCATCTGCAAAAACATCATATCCTTTTTCACTTAAACCTGTTTCACTATTTAATATATTTCCTGATTCTTTAATTAAAGTAGGAGAAACTAATTTTTTATAGCCTAATTCTGAGAATATTTCATTTATTGCAGAAACTCTTTTATCTGAAATATTTGCATCAATATTAACTTTAATAAACTTATTTGAATATCCTCTTAATGAAGGAGTTATATAGTCAGGACTATACGCTGCATTTGAAGTTTTCGATCTTTCTCTAAAGGTTAAAGTTAAAACACTATTATCTTTTGTTATATTGGTTAAATTAACTTTATAAATCAAATTATTTATTTCTTCATCTGTTGCATTTGCCTTTAAAATACCTTTTTTCGTTAATTCGTCAATAAGTTTAATTCTAGATTTCGAAATGTGTATTTCCTCAGAATTTAATAAATCAAATCCTTTTTCTGTTAATAAAGCATTTTCTAAAGTTTGTCTATTTATTTCATTTATTCTTGAATTTATTAAAAGGTTTGATGAATCATCAACTGCTTTATTATAAATATTTAATAATCTTTTATCTAAATCATAACTACTAATATTTATATTAAAATATTCCCTAAATTCAGATAGTTTTTCTTTTGCTCTATTTAAACTTGTATTTATATTATTTTCTCTTGTAATAAATGTATCAACTGTTGCGTTAAATAAGCTTCTAATATCGTTTGTACTTGTGAATGTGTTTCTATCATATTTAACATATTCACCTGTATAACGTTCTAAACCTTTTATTATTTCAGTTATTTTTTCAAGAGATTTTATTTTTTCTTGTTCTTTTGATTTTTGAGCCTCTAAATCAGCTATTTTAGCTTCTTTTTCATCTCTTTTTGAAGGATCTAAATTCAAGAATAGTCTTTCGCTCTCAATTTCAGCATCAATTTCTGATATTTTTTTATTAACTTCAGAAATAAGTTTTCCTTTATCATTTATAGACTCAAATGTAACAACTGGTAATAAAATTCTTGTAAGTTTTTCCTCTTCTTTATTATATCTTTCTCATGCATCGTGAACTAATAATGCTAATAATGAGTTGATATACCCACCTCTAGCGTCTTCACTTACTATTAACGCCAATTCTTGAGATATATTATTTAATCTTGATTTATATACATCTAATAATTCTGATTGTATATGTTCTTTTGCTAATTCTTTGTCAAAATTTGTTATTGCATTATTTATATTTTTAATTTGTTCAGAAATAGAAGCATTATTTTTATCAGCTTCATTAAGTTGCGCAAAAACAGACAATACTTTATTATTAAAGTCTTCTTTTAATTCATCAATAAATTTACTTTTTAATGGCGCAGTTTGTTTATAAGCATTAGCTAGTTTATCTACAATTAATAAAACAGAATCATGAATTGTTGAAATTTGATCTCTGATATTTTTAGGTCTTTTAATATTATCAAAATATTCTACAGTAGTAACTAAAACATTCTTTTCATCATTTGAAAAGTTTGTTTGCTTTAATATATCATTTATTGCATTTCTTCTATCAATAGAAGAACTGTTTTCTCCTAAAAGACCTTGTACTCTAAGTGTTACATAAAATAATGAATATTTGTAGTCATTTGAAAAGTTGTCAACAACTTTTTCAAATTCTTCTAATTTCTGATTTAATTCATTAAAAGCTTCTTCAAAACCTGAAGATTTATCAATTTCTTTTATTTCATCTAAAGATTTATTTAACTTAGATTTTGTATCTTTTAAAGAATCTAAATTTTCTCTTGCTTTCTTAACAACTAAATCATTATTTAAGAATGTAGAAATTGTTTCTTCTAGTTCTTTCATTTTCTTTTCTGCATCACTTAAAATAGCTAAACTATTATCTAATTCAGCTGGATATAAATGGTTAAATAAATTATTGTATTCATTTTGTTTTTCAGAAAAACTTTCTAAAATAGAAACGTTTTCTTTAACTTTTTGCAATTGATTTTGTAACTCAGAATTAGTTTGAATTTTCTCAAATGAAGTTTTTTGAGCTTTTAAACTTTCTAATTCAATTTGTGCTACTTGTTCAAGTCTTAAAGCATCTCCATAATTAGTTTGAATTGAATTATAAGTTTCATAAAGAGTATGAACTGAAAGTCTATATTTTGTTGTAATTGTTTGATTATTTGTATCTATTAAATTTTTAATTTGAGAAACTATTCTGCCAACAAAAGGAGGGAATGGATTTGATTGTGTATTATTTAAAAATTCTGCTAATTCACCTGAAATTCTAAAAAGTAAAACGTGAAAATCAGTAGCTGGTTTTTCTCCTCTATTTACTTCATCCAATAATGTTTGATATTGATTACTTTTTTCTTGGAAATATAAATAAAATACTCTTAATCTTTGTAAAAATCCTAATCTAGTTTGAATAGCTTGTGAAGCTTGATCAATCAAAGTAGATTGTTCATCCTTAACTTTTTCATCACTTGTTGAGTTATATACCTCTAAAGCTTTTTCAATGTCTTTTTGGAATTCTTTTATTCCTTTGAATTCAGCGTCTTGACTTCCATTTGTGTAAATATCTACAAATGTTTCATATCAACTAAATTCTGTTTGTCCTGCTTCATTTGTACTATTTTTTACAAATTCATCAAATCTAGCCTTTATTGGATTTGCTAAATTTAATATTGCTTCTTTTCTAGTTAAATCTCCATCTTCACTATGCGGGATATTTAATCTTTCTATTAAAGCTCTTAAAGCTTCATCTGATTTATTTTTTAACTCTTCTTTTGAGGTAGTAAATTTTTGTAATTCTGCTTCTTTTGCAGTAATTTTACTTTCAATATCTTCTAAACTTAATACATTTTGAGCTTGTGTTATAACATTTGGTTCGCTTGAATTAATTAATGTGTTTACAGAATTTCATCTAGCTTTTGAAGCTTCATTTCTAACTTTTACTAAGTTTTTAACAAAAAGAGAGTATTATTCTTTTTTATCATTAAATTCTTTAACTATTTTATTGTATGCTTCGTTAATTTCTTCATTATCAAAAGTAGGTAATTCTGATAATTTCTTTATTTGATATCTATAAAAGTTAGATTCTAAGATTAAATTATTTAAATTTTCTTGCAATGAAATAATTTCATTTTCATTAATATTATTTTCATTAATTATTTCTAAGCTTCTGTCAACGTTTTTAATTAAAGTAATAGCTGTATTTAATTGTGAATAATCAAAATATCAAGATTTTGATTTGTTTAAATTCTCTCATTCTAAACTTTTTTCATTTAATGTAACAAGTGCTGTCAAGTATTCATTAATTTTTTCAACATCAAAATTTGTTGAAACAACTGAATCTAATTCTAATCTCTTGTTAGTATTTTCCACTAATAAATCAAAAAGTGATCTTTGATCTTCAGGGACTTTGTTTCTAATTAATTCCAATAAACCATTAGTTCCAACTTTATGAAACTCATCATTAGAAGAAGAATTGCCATTTTTTAATACATTTAAATAAGCTGGCAAGCCTGTTGCGTTATCACCTAATAAAACGGTAAAAACTTGTTCATTAGAAATAATATCGTCGGTATTAGAATTTCCTATTGGTCTAAAATTAAAAGGTAAAATACTATTTTGACGGTAAAAACTTGTCATTAAAGAGGCAATACTATTTGAATTATTAGTATTGCTTATTAAATTTTGAATATTATTTATTTTTTCTTGGGTATTTGTTATTTTTAAATTTACTTCATCAAGTTTATTATTTAATTCTTTGTAATTAAATTCTAGTTTTCCTTTATTAATACCTAGTTCACTTACTTTTGATTTATCCACATAAATAAATACATCTTGATTGTTTTCTCCAACAATATTTTTTCTATCGTTTAAAAAGCCTTTTAAATTGTAAAAATCTCTTCAATTTAATTGGGCTTTTTCACTACTTTTAACCAATGAGTCCATTGTAATAAGAGTATTTGGAAGAAAAGCTATGTCCACCTTGTAAAATTCATTTTCAACATAAGAAGGAGTAGTGTATGCAGCGCCGTTATTTTCATATGGATATGTAATTCTATTGTAAATATTATTGAATTTAAATAATTCATTAAAAAAGATTTTAAGAGTTTCTATTTTTTGCAAATCAGTAGAATCATCTATTTTGTTTTCTTTTATCATTTTAAATGTTGAATTAGAGTAAATATCACTATAACCTCTAATTAATTCTGAAAATTCTATGTATTCAGAAGGTCTTCTCAAAATTGAAATATCATTATAAATTTTAGCTATTTCATTACTACTTTCTAAGAGATTATTCAACTGATTTTTTAAATTATCAATTTCATTTTTAAGATTTTGCAACGCTTGTTCACTTAGTATTCTTGGTCTTAATTGTCTAATTCTTTCTTGTTTTGCATTTATATTCGTATTATTATCATTTACTTGATTTCTTTTTTCCGTTAATTGTTGCTGCTTTTTAGCTTTTTCAGTTTCATTTGATTCTGAATCTATTTCTTGTTCAAGTTGTTTTATTTCAGCATCTAGTTTCTCATTTGATTTTTGAAGTTCAGATATTTCTTTTTCTTCTTGTTCTACTTGAATAACTAATGTACCTTGAGCAGTATAATCTTGCTCCATTGGAGTTAATCTTTGTTCTATTCTTGCTAAATTTCTAACAGTTTCAATATACTCATCTGCTTTGTTTTTTAAAGAAAGAATTTCATCTTCTCCAAAATTGTTTGTAGAAATTTTAGATCTTATGTAATCTTGATATTTGCTTTCTAATTCATCTAAATCTTCTTTAGCTTTTACTAAAGCCTCATCAATTTGAAAGTAATTATTTCTGAAAGTAAGTTCAGTAGATGCACTATTTTTATCTCTTGATTGCACATCTTGAAAACTTTTGAAAATTCTCATATTTGTGTTATCATTAAAAGTAATATTTAAATATCCATCAGAAATGATATCTGTTGGAGTTGCTTGATTATCTTGTATTTTTGCATCAGTAATTATTTTTTCTTCTAAAGCTACTGTGTTTGGGTTAATATTTTCTAAAACTTTATAAACATCATGTTTTTTATATTCTTCAAATTTTTCTATTAATTTTTGTCTTGCTTCTGCTTCATTTTTTCCATCAATTAATAAAAGATATGGATTATTAAAAAATAGTCTTGATTTTTCTGTTTGATTAATAGATATATCCTTGATTTCTTTAAATCAATTTTCGTTTTTTATGGCAAAAAGTTTCAATCCTTTTAAGTCTTGAATATTTATAATATCTCTAAAGAAATTGCTATTAACAGTATTTGTTGATAAATTTGATAAACTATTGTATCTTGAAATATTTCCTAAAAATGTTTGAACTTCTTTAGCTGTTAAAATTTTTCTGTTTAGTTTATATGTAAGAGAATCTTGAGCGTTCCCACGACCATCTAATTCTGAATAAATTGGCAATGTACCGAAAAAAGCATCTGGGAAAAATTTAATTGTTGTATACTCTTTGTTTCTATTACTATGTGATCCTAACGTAATATTATTACCATTCATTTCAACACCTTTAACAATTGAAAATGATTTTAAAGTAATTATTTCTGGACCTCATGAAACATTATTCATAAATCATTCAGTAAATTTAAAAAATTCGATTGGGCTAACTGCTTCAATGTATTGATTGAAAAAATTAAAAGACCCATAACTAATTTTTAGATATGGCATAGCATGATGTTTTTTATAATAAGCATCTAAGTAGTCTACTGTAGAAACAACAGAACCATCACTTAAAATTACTGTATCAGTTTTCGGATCATATTGTTCTTTTGTTGCTTGATTTTGTGCTTCTATAAAATATGTTTTAGGAGGTGTTGATCTGTCAATAAATTCATTAACTAAATCATCGCGTTTTGTAGGATTTTCCTTACCTAAGTTGTCATCAGAGTTTTTAGAATAAAAATACATGGTTCCTAAAGTAGCTGCAGTTATAGCACTTAATAATACAGCTGAAATTGCATATTTAGGTCAGACCAATGTTTTAAGATTTATTTTTTTACGTGACATTTTGACTCCTTTGTAATAAAAAAGGAAAATTTATGTTTTTTTATTACTTTTAATTAAAAAATCACAAACATTTTAATGTTTATAATTAGTAATAATTATAACAAAATATGCTTTTTTAGTAAGTATTATAAATTAAGGTGATAATTAATAAATTTTAAAAAGAAATTTAAATTTCTAATGTTACTATAAAATAGTTTTTTTAGTAAAAAATACTTTTTTTAAAAGTAAAAATATACATATAGTTTTTTAAAATAAAGAATTAAATTATATAAATATTTTTAATATAATAAATTTATGAAAAAAATATATGTTTGCGGGCCTACTGTTTATAATGATCCACATATAGGCAATCTTAGACCCATCGTTACTTTTGATCTAATGTTAAAGGCTTATAGAGCCTTAGGAAAAAAATTTAAATTTATACACAATATAACTGATGTTGATGACAAAATAATTAACAAAGCAATAGAAGAAAATAAAACAGAACAAGAAATTAGTGAATTATATTATCAAAAATACCTACAATTATTAAACAAAATGAATGTTGATACCATATCAAACATTGAAAAAGTTACAGATAATATAGAATTAATTAAAGATTACATCAATAAACTTTATACTTCTAAAAATGCTTATAAAGATAATATTGGTAATGTTTGATTCGATGTGAATAAAAATAAAGAAAACTATGGAGTTGTATCTAATCAAAAATTAGATAATATGGAGTTTGAAGAACAAAATCAAGATAAACAATACGAAGCCGATTTTGCTCTTTGAAAAATTACAACTAAAGGAATAAAATTTGATTCTATTTTTGGTCATGGAAGACCTGGATGACATACTGAATGCGTTGCTTTAATTGATAAGCACTTTGGTAAAGAAGGAGTTGATGTGCATGGCGGTGGAATGGATTTAACATTTCCTCATCATGAGAATGAAAATATACAACACTTTTCTCTTTTTGGCAAAAATTTAGCTAAAAATTGACTTAGAACTGGTCAAATAAATTTAAATGGAATTAAAATGTCTAAATCTTTAGGAAATATAATATCTGCTTTTGATTTTATTGAAAAATATGGCGCCAGTTTATTTAAAATAATTATTTTAAGTAGTAAATTTACAGCTCATATAAATTTAACTCAAGAATTAATAGATAACATGATTTCAATAGAAAAAAAATATAAAAAATTATTATTTAAATTTTTTACTTCTTTTTTTATTGACGAATTAGACACTAAAATAAATGATAAAATTAAAGAAATTTTAACAATGATATCAGAGGGTGAATTTTCTAATTTTAATTATTTATTAAATGAAGAAATAAAAGAATTTAATAGATCTAAGAGCATCATTAATGCAAAAAATATATATTTTATATTAAAAGTTATCCACCCAGAATTAACAGATATAAATAAATATAAAAAGTATATTGATTTATATAACGAATGAAACTATTTTATAGATAAAAAAGATTACATAAATGCAGATAAAATAAGAGATATTTTAATTAAAAATGATTTATTATAAACAATGGAAAAAAATATAAAAAATGAGGTTTTAAATATGAAAAAATTATATTTGTGTGGAAAAAACACTGTAATTGATGCAATAAAAAATAATAGAAACATTATTGATGTTATTTATGTTATTTCAAACTCACACGAACAAAAGATAAAGGAGATTTCTTCAAATATTAAAACTTCTTTGAAAGATCAAATATTTTTTAAAGATTTTCAAAACGAAAATCACCAAGGATATATTGCTTTCTTAAAAGATTTTCCAATTTATGACTTAGAAACTATTAAAAAAGATAAGCCTGAAAATATTTTAATTCTTGATCATATTCAAGATACACATAATTTTGGTGCTATCCTACGAACAGCTAATGCTGCAGGTATAAATCATATAGTTATACCAAAAGATAGGGCAGCAGATATAACACCAACAGTTCTTAAAATAAGTTCTGGCGGTTTTATTGGAATGAAAATTATAAAAGTTAATAGCATATCAGCTACAATTGATAAATTAAAAAAATGAGGTTTTTGAATTTATGTTTCAGCTTTAGATAAAAATTCACAAGCTTATAATAAAATTGAATACAATAAGCCAACAGCTATGGTTGTAGGAAACGAAGAAACAGGAGCTTCAAAATCTGTTTTAAATATTGCTGATCAAACAGTTTATATACCTCAATTTGGTTCTGTACAATCTTTAAACGTATCAGTTGCCACTGGGATTTTAATATTTGAATTAATAAAAAACAAAAATGAGATTTAGTTTAATTAACAAATTTAAAAAATTAGCAGAAAATAAATCAAAAGAATTAATAGAATTAATTTCTAATATGAATGATAGTGAAATTTTACATACAGTCTATTTTTTATATTTTGACTGTTTGTACAAAGAACTATCATTTTTTATTAATGACTATAAAATAGTTACTTTAGAAAAAATAGATATTTTAAACGAATTTATGCAACAAATAATTAAAATTTCTAGAGCTTATAGAGGAGATACAAATTCTTCATTTATAAATTATATAAAAGGCGCACTTAAAAATTTTACATATTCACTTTGAAAATACTGAAATTGTAAGAAAAGAGCTTTTCATTTTATTGCAGATAATACTGTATATCAAAGCATTGTTCCAGATGAAGATATGAATAAAATTCATAGTGAAAACATTGATAAATTAGATTATGAAAAATTTATTAGTTCATTGAATAAAAAAGAAAGAAAAATATTAGACATTATTAGTTATAGCGAAAATCCTATAAATAAGTTAATTACAACAAATAAAATTAATAATTTAAAAATTGTTTTAGAACGAAAAATTCAAGCTTTTTATGGAAATCATTACAATTAATTTTTGCATTGATTATAATATAATCACTATGAATAAACTTATTTTGAAAGATTTATTATTAAATGAATTAAAAACAATTGCAAATGAATTAAATATAGAAAAGGAAATTTTACTAATTGAACCAAAAGGTCATGCTGATCTAACAACTAATATGGCTATGGGAAATAAAAGAAATCCTTTAGAATTAGCAAAATTAATTGTAAGTAAAATAGATAAAAATAAATTTGGCCTTTCTTCAATTGAAATTGCAGGACCTGGTTTTATTAATTTTAACATTGCTGAAGGTTCTTTTATAGATGCTGTAAATGAAATTATTAAAAAGGGTGAGAATTACGGTAAAGGAAATCTTAAAGGTGATATAAACATAGAATTTGTTTCAGCTAACCCAACAGGTTATTTACATGTTGGTCACGCAAGAAACGCAGCTATTGGTAGCACAATTGCTAATATTGTTGAATTCGCTGGTATGAATGTTACACGTGAATATTATATTAATGATGCAGGTAATCAAATTAATATGCTTGCAGAAAGCGTTTTTGCTAGATATCAACAAATTTTTAATCCTGATTTTGAATTACCTGAAGAATCATATAAAGGTTCAGATATTGTTTGAGGCGCTAAAGAATTTTTTAAAAAATATGGTGATAAATTTAAAGATCAAAAATTAGAGGGTGAATTATTAGATTTTTTTAAAAAAGAATCAGTTGAATTATATTTAACAGTTATTAAGAAAACACTTAAAGATTTTGGTGTTTGATTTGACGTATTTTATAGTGAAAAAAGTTTATATGATAACAATGCAGAAAAAATTTATGCAACTGTAAAAGAGCTTAAAAATGCATACCAAAAAGATGGTGCAACTTGATTGAAAACTACTATTCACGGCGATGATAAAGATCGTGTTTTAATTAAAAGCGATGGAGATTTTACCTACTTCTTGCCAGACATAGCATATCACAGAATTAAATTTAACAAAACTGGCAAAAACCCAATTATTATGAATGTTTGAGGAGCAGATCATTCTGGATATATTAAGAGAATGGAATGTGCAATGAAAGACTTAGGAATGAAGAGTGATAACCTAATTGTATTATGCATGCAATTAGTTAGATTGGTAAAAAATGGCGAAGAATTTAAAATGTCAAAAAGACGTGGAACTAGTTTCTATTTAAAAGAATTTGTTGATTTAGTAGGAAAAGATTCAGCAAGATTTATTCTTTTGGATAGAACATATAATTCAAAACTTGATTTTGACATTGACATTGCAACAAGTAAAAACAATGATAACCCTGTTATTTTAGTTCAATATGCAAACGCAAGAGCTTGAACATTATTAAATAAAACAAATTTAAAGGAAAATGAAATTATTGCTACTAGCTATACTGATGAAAACGATCAAAAACTTGTTTCTACACTTTTAGAGTTCCCAGAAATAATCAAAAAATCAGCAGAGAAATATTTAACACATTTATTAACACAATATTTAATAAAAGTGGCGAAAGAATTTAACTCATGATATTCAAATTCTGAAAAAATAATTGGTCATAATGAAGAATCAAGTAAATTAGCATTAGTAAAAGCAGTAAATATTGTTTTAGAAAACGGACTAAAATTATTAGAGGTTTCTGCACCACATCAAATGTAAGTCGTTCAAACGACTTATTTTTTTAAAATTTTAATATATAATTAAACTATAAATTCTTAAATTAATGTAATTTAGGTATTTTTTTTAATATTTTAATATAATAAAAATATGCTTAAAAGAAAAGTTTCATTATGTTGTGAGCAATGTCAATCAATGAATTACACAACAAATAAAAGTATGGCTAGTATTTCTAATAGAATTATTATTAAAAAATATTGCCCTAAATGTAAAGAACATACACAACACAAAGAAGAAAAGTAGGTAAACATGGAAAATAATAAAAAGAATAAACCGAAGAAATATTTAATCAGACATTTTGTAAAAGAAATGAAGAGAGTTAAATGGCCTACAGCAAAACAAAATTGAGTTTCATTCACTCAAACAATTGTTTTTGCAGTTTTAGTTACATTGTTTATTTTTGGATTTACGGCTTTAATCACATACTTTTTTAAAGGAATAGGAATAAACACAAATTAATATATAGGAGTGAAAAATGGAAAGTAATAAAAAGAATAATAATTTTTTATGATACATGATTAGTACTGTTTCAGGTAAAGAAGAACAAGTTGTTGAATCATTAAAAAATCGTATTGTTAGTGAACAAGTTGAAGATTGTTTCGATCACTTTGCTACACCAGATGGTGCATTCAAAATTTTTAAAAAGCCAACACTAACTCAAAAAGAGAAAGAAAAAAAGATTTAGGTGAGCCTTATAAGGTGAAATATGTAAATGTTTATAGCGGTTATATTTTTATAAAAATGGATATGACTGATAAAGCTTGATTTGTTATTCGTAATACGCAATATGTAACCGGTCTTATAGGTTCATCTGGTAAGGGTTCTAAACCTACTCCTGTATCAGAAAGTCAAATTAAAAAAGCAACTGCAAAAGAACAAGAATATTTTAAAGACTTTGAAGATGGAAAAACAAATGATAAGTTCACAATTGGTGAGATAGTAGAAATAATTGATGGTCCTTTCAAAGGAACAAGCGGTGTTGTAATCGAATTTAGTAATTCTTCAGAAAAGGCTATTGTAGAAATTGAATATTTTGGTAAAAAAGTACCTACTGATTTCAGTTATAGTGTTTTAAAAAGTCAAGAAAAATAATAAAACAGCCGATGGCTGTTTTTTTAAATTCTTTCTATTTTGTCAATACCCATATAAGGTTGTAGTTTTTTTGGTATTGATACTGTCCCATCAGGATTTTGATAATTTTCTAAAAGCGCTGCTATTAAGCGGTCTATGGCTAATCCTGATCCATTCATTGTATGAGCATATTGAACATTATCTTGTTCATCACGATATCTTATCATTGCTCTTCTAGCTTGAAAATCTCCCATATAAGAAACTGAGCTTATTTCTCTATATTTTATTTCTGAAGGTAATCAAACTTCTAAATCAACTGTTGTTCTAGATGAAAATCCTAAATCACCAGTACACAATTGTAATTCTCTATATGGTAATTCAAGTTCTTCTAAAACTAATTTAGCTTGATCAAGCATTTGGTCCAATTCTTTTTTTCAATCTTTTTCATTTGTTATTTTAACTAATTCTACTTTTTTAAATTGGTGGTTTCTTATAATACCTTTCATATCTTTGCCACCTGATCCAGCTTCACTTCTAAAACATTCTGTAAATCCAGTTAGTCTTATAGGTGTTTTTAAATCAATTATTTCATTATTATATAAATTTGTTAAAGGAACCTCTGCTGTTGGAATTAAATAAAGACTTTCTTTTGGTAATTCGAATAAATCATCTTTAAATTTAGGTAATTGTCCTGTACCAAAAAGTATTTCAGGTTTTACTAAAACAGGAACCGCATACTCTTCATAATTGTTTTTTTCATGTAAGTCAAGCATAAAATTCATTAAAGCGCGCGCTAATTTAGCCCCCATTCCTTTATATACTACAAAACGAGAACCTGATAATTTAACTGCTCTTTCAAGATCTAAAATATTTAAATTTTTAGCAACCTCATAGTGAGGTAATACATTAGATATTAAACCTCTGCCTAAGTTGTCATGAGTAGCTATCACAACATTGTCATTGTCGTCATTTCCTAATGGAACGCTTTCAAGAGGTATATTTGGAATTTGAAATAATAATTGACTTACTTTTTGTTCTATTTCGCTCGCCTTAGATTCTAATTCTAATGCTTGTTTTTTTATCACATCAGCTTGTTTTTTTAATTCAGATAATTTATCTTTATCGTTTTTATTTTGTGCAAACAACTTACTAAAATTTGATAATTCAGCTCTTTTTTGTTGAGCTTCATACATAACTTTTCCTCTTGTATTCGCTACTTCAACTAAATTATCAAACAATGATAAATCTGCCTTTTTATTTTTTAATGCTTTTCTTATTTCTTCTGTTTTTTCTAAAACTAATTTTAAATTTAGCATAACACTCCTTTTTTATAGGTATTTTAGTAAATATTATAAAAAAACTGTTTATTTTATAATAAGTCTATTTTTAATAATTAAATCATATTACAAATAATTAAAATATTAAGAAATTATTTTCTAAAGAAAAGGAGATTTTTAGTTTATAATTTGTAAATATATTTAATATTAAATAAATTGGAGGAAATATGAGTACAAGAACATATCAACCTAAAAAAAGACAAAGAGCTAAAGTACATGGTTTCCGTGCAAGAATGGCCACAGAAAACGGAAGAAAAGTTTTAGCTGCTAGAAGAGCTAAAGGTAGATCAAGATTAACTGTATCAGATGATAAATAAAAAAATATTAAAAGGTTTTGCATAAGTTTATTATGAAGAAAAAATATCGTTTACAAAAAAGTTGAGAATTTGATGAAATAATAAAACAAAAAAAACAACTTGTTAATAAATATCTTGTTTTATATTACAAATCATCAAGTGATTTTAAAATAGGCATAACAATACCAAAAAAATTTTGTAATGCCTATTATAGAAATTTTTATAAAAGACAACTTAAACACATTGTTCACGAATTGAATGTTTATCATTTGAAATTTAATATGGTTTTAATACTTAGAAAAGAATTTTTAAATGAAAAATTCATCATTAAAGCTGATGCTATAAAAAAACTTTTTAATAAATTGAGTAACAAATAATGAAAGATCGTAGATCAGAAAATTTTAACTATTTTTCAGATAAAGACCGTCAAAAAAATAAAAAAGCTAGCGTTTTTAAACGTGTTTGATTTTGAATAAAAATAGTTATTTATGTATTAATTTTTGGTTTTACACTTACAGGGTGTATCCAAAGTTTCGTTATTTCATCTTCAAACTATACCGGTAATGGTATAGAATTCTACACTAGTCATAACAGAGTAAGTCCACATGTTACTACTTTTAAGCAACAAAATGATTTTTCAAATGAATCAGTGGAACCTGAAAAAAATGATCCTGTTTTTAATTATGCAAAGGATTTTGTTAAAAGCGGTGAATTTTTAGGATTAGTTGAAGATCAAACAGTTAACTACCATTTATCTTATGAAAATTCAAAAGATATACTTGAAAAATTAAGAGAACAAACTGAACAAGCAAAAGGAAAATACGGATCATATTTAAATTACAATACAGCTGTTAGATTTGTAGATTTAAATAATAAAGCAGTTAATAATACTGAACTTTATTTAAATAATGGTAAATATCTTTTTGCTACAATAGGTATTGATCCTGAAAGACAAAAAGAATCTGGAGTTTTATCAGATTTTGAAAATTATAAATACAGAAGTATTTTTAGTAAATATAATTCATGAGAGTTTATCGATCCCTCATTTAACTTTAATGAATATTTTAAAACAGATAATAATGGTCAAACTTTTGTTTTAAGATTGAATCCTAATAACGCAAGTCTTTTAGCCGGCACTTATAATGAAAAAGACTTACAAAAGGGTCATTTTATTGAAAATGTAAAAATTTCAAATCAAGGTAATAAATCAGAAGTTAGATTAGATTTTGAAAAAGAATTATCTACATTTGTTATTGAGAACTCAAGCACTTATAAAGATCCGAATACATCTGAAGTGATTCAAGATCCTTACGGGATAGGTGCTTTAAGAAGAGATTATTTAGAAGCGTTAGCTTTAAATACATTTGATGTTGAAGCTACAAATACAAATAATTTTTACTCTAGAGTTTTAAGAACTACAAACTACTCAAGTTATGGAGAATGATCTAAAAAACTTGTAGAACAAATTAAAAATAATCCTGGTGATGTTTCTTTATCAGGCGAACAATTTTTAGCTATTAGAAGTTATACACTTAATATTTCAAAATATGCAAATATATTAAATTTCTCTTCTACAAATAGAGTTAATGCTCAACGAGAAGTTGATCTACTTGCTTTAAAAAAAACAGTAGAAAAATTTAATAATTCATCAGATGAAAAAGAAAAAGAAAGTTTAGAGGCGCAAATTAAGGCTTTAAACGAAAAATTAACATCTGTTGACTCAATTAGTGTAGATGCTCCGAATTCAAAATATACACTTAATACAGCTAAATCATTTATCGAAATGCCATTTCAGGGTGAAATGCCTCAAAGAATTATTGATAGTTGAGCAACTTCTTGAAAACTTGGGCCATTTTATGGATTGTTTGTTTATCCATTAGCATATGTTTCAAGCTGATTAACAGTAGGTATAACACCTTTATCAGGTTGAGGAACGATTTTGGCTATTTTAATAATAACAATCATTCTTCGTGGTTTAATGTTAGCTGTCACTTGAAAACAAACAATAAACCAATCTAAACAAGAAGAATTAAAATCTAAAAAAGCAAAAATTGATGCTAAATATATTGATTTTAAAGACAATAAACAAATGAAAGCAAGACATCAACAAGAAATTTCAGAATTGTATAAGAAAAACGGAATTAATCCGTTAGATACATTCGCAACATTGATTATTTCGCTTCCATTCTTCTTTGCTATATGAAGGGTTATTCAAGGGCTTCCTGAAATGAAATCTACAACATTCTTATCTATTTCATTCTCACAAACTTCTTGAAGACGTTTATTCTTTGAACAAGAATGACAATATTTAGGAATATTGATAGTTGTAGGTATTGTACAAGGTATATCTCAATTTTTACCTAAACTTCTTAATATGAAGAAATTCAAAGAACGTACAACACCTGAAGAAGCAAAAGCACTTAAAAAATCAAATAGAACACAAACAATTATGTCTGTTGTTTTCTTCTTTATAACATTTATTTTCGCAGCTGGTGTTCAAGTTTATTGAATAATATCAGGTCTTTGAACAATTGGTCAAACTCTAGCTATTCATTATTACAAAAAATCAGCTCGTTATAGAAGAAAATATTTAAATAAAAATTAGTGGAAAAAATATGGAAAAATAGTTTCCGTATTTTTTTATTTTAAGTTAGTGAAGAAATAACATAAAATTAAATTGCAAGATAAATATTTATTTTGAAAAAGAGGTGTTGATGAATAATAAAAAAATATTTTTGAGTTTTAATATTTTACTTTTAATTTTATTTATTACAACAATACTATTTATAGGTATATTCATTGCGTGGACAAATAATTACAATTCTAAACTTTATGAAGAAAATACCCCTCAAAGTATAAAAAGTATTATTGATTGAAAAGTTTCTTACTTAACTTCTTTCGTTTTAATATTTTTATCATTTTTGATAATATGAGTCAGTCAGTTTGCAATTTTAATCACTAATGATAATGGTTTTTTAAAAAGTTTATTACCTTTGTTTTTTATTAATAAACTTTCACTTCATAATTTAGATACAAAAAGAGAAAAAAGAAATTTAATAAGTTTAATTTCCATATTGAGCATAGTTATGATTTTAAGTCTTATAAACGCATGATTTAATATTTATGCAAATAAAATTCAGTTATCTTTTATCATATATACCTTATTTATAGCCGTAATATTAATTTTATATATACCTGTAGCCTTTCAACTTAAAATAAATTTTAAAAAAGCGTTAATATAACGCTTTTTTATTATTCTTCTTCAGGATTAGACTGCCCGTTTTCATTTTCTTCAGTTGCTTCTTCAACAACATCTTCAGGTCATTCATCTGGATCATTTAACTTGGCTATATAATAATCTTTTCTTTCTCTAGAAAGATTTTCTAATGCTTCAATTTGGGGTATATATTTTTTAAGATCTTCTTTTCTTTTTAGCAAGTCTCTTAACTCATTTTTGATAATTCTCATATCGTTTGGTTTTTTAACTAATTCGAATTTTTCTTTAAATGAGTTATATTCAGATTCTGTTAAATTATCCCTAATAGAATCTAAATTTTGTATTTCTATTTGAATTTGTTTTTTTAATTCTTCTAAAATAATTTTATCTTCGTTATTTTGATTTATAGCCGATTTTAATATTTCATCTACACTAGATTTTTCATCTGCATTATTTAAATCAATTTCATATTTTTCTTTATTTATCAATCATTCTAAAGCTTGAATTTTTTCATTTATAGCATTTTTATAGATATTTAATTCTTCTTCTAATCTTTTTAATTCAGCCTCAGGAATAGTTGTTATAACAGCATTATTGTTGTTAAAATTAACAGGTATATAAGCCAATTTAGCGCCACCATATTCATCACTAAAAAGTATTTCTCTACTATTAGATTGTTTTTCAGTTAAACCATTAAAATGTGATATAGCTCTAGCAAATTTATTTAAATCAAATTCTTTTAATGATACCTTTTTAGTTACCAAATCAGGAAATGTATGAATATGAGTATTAACTTTTATATTAAAATTACTTTGACTATTATATGTTGTTTCAAGTTTAACTTGAATAATATATCCATCTTCATTTAAAAATATGAAATTCAAAAGTCTTTCATCATCTTCTTCGCTATTTGCTGTTTCAACTATTGTATAATTAACTATTCTATTGCTTGAAGGTTTATAAAATAACTTGTAAAGTCTTACACTTTCTTCAAAAGAAATATTATTTTTAGAAACATCATTAAAATAGTCTGAATCAGAAGAATCTTTATATTGCATAAATGTAAAATTATTTAAATTAAAAAGATATCATAATCAGTTTTTTCTTTCAAGATTTGTTATTTCCTTGCTAGAAAACTGTGCTGGATACGCTCTTTTACCCAAAAAATCAACTATATTTGGGGCTAAAATTACATTTCCGTATCTCAAAAACATGCTAACTTTATTTGCATAGCTATCAGGTATGTTACTTGTATATTTTATATATTCATTTCTTTGTTTTTCATCAGGAAAAGCTAATTTTAGTAAAGCTTGTATTCCTTTTTGATTTATAAAATTTTGAAAGTTTTCAACATTATTAATTATTTTTTGTTCTTCTTTATGTATATCTGCTGTTTTAATATCAGAACATTGAGAAGCCACTAAAATAGTCGGTAATATTGATAAGGGAGATAAATATTTAACTATTTTTTTCATTTGGAATTTCCTTATTTAATAATGCGTACATATTCCCTGGTTCCTTATATCTTTGATTTATTATCATATCTTGAGCAAATTCTTCCATTCCACTTGTAAATTGATGAATAAAACCGGTATGATAAGTTCTAGAAACTAATTGAAGTGAAATACTTTTGTTTAATGAAGAACCAAAATATCATTGAAACGGATTAACATTTATATTAGGTTCATCTGAATCAGTGTTTTCTACCGCAAGTCTAATTACCATTTTATCTTTTTTGATATAAAAAATAGTTATATTGCCTAATTCCTTTGTTTCTTCACCTACAAAAATACTTTGTAATAAAGAATCTTTAAATTGAAAAGATTTATAGGGCGGAAGTTTATTAATATTCTCAAGATATTTTTTATATGACTCTGGTTGTTCTTGTGCTTTTGTTCCTAAATTTATTGTTAAGAAATCTATAAAATTAAATTCAAAATTATTTAAATTATTTAAAAAATAAAATCAATTTTTATTTATTAAACTTTGAAGTTTTTTATCTAAAAAACTTTTGGCTTTGTTATTGAATTCTTTAATTCTTGCTAAATATTCTTTTATTTGTTTGTTAATTTCTTCAGCTTTTTGTGGATTGTTATTAAATTCTTTTTCTCTTTGCGCAGCTTGTCTTAATTCTGGTATTTTGTTTATTAATGTCTGGATTTCATTTTTTTCTGATAATTCATTATTTATTTCATTTTTCAAATCATTAAATGATTTTTCAATTTCAATAGTGTTTTTTTGTGATTCTAAATATTCAACTTTTCTTGCTTGATTTTGTTTAAATACAGCGTTTAAAAGTTTTTCTATTATACTATTATGAGTTTTTTTCTCATTTGACACTTTTGAATTTGAAACATCAAAAGTATGGTCAACCAATGAACTATAATTAGTCTGATTTTTAGAATAAACACAAGATATTGTTGATATAGGTAATATTGATGTACTTAATAAAAAATAAAACTTCTTATTCTTCATTTATAAAACCTCATGTATACTTTGTAATTTGTCCATTTGATTGTTCTAAAATATTTTTAAGAGCTAATTGATAATTATGTTTAACATATAAACTAAAAAAATTTGAATCATTCTTATCTTTTTTTAATTTTTCTTCATTTTCTGGATCACCATAAGTTTTGATATATTGATTTACTATTTCTTTTCTTTGGCTTACTAGTCCTAGATGTAATTTTTCTAATGAGTCGTTAAAATCAACTAATGTTGAAAAAGTAATTACTGTTGGTAAAATAAAAAATATATTTTCGTTGTTATCTATTTTTTGAGCTGTAAAAATAGGTATTACATTATTTTCAAAAACTAAATAATGTAATTTTTTATTTTTATAACTATATTCTGGTAATTGATCAAATTCTTTTGTGATTATTGAACTAGGTAAATTAATAATTTTTTTAATAATAATACCTGGGTTCTTCATTTTTCCGCTAAAATCTTTTTCAACATTTTTAGGGGCGCTATATTGGTTTGCGCTAAATTCATCTCCATATGAGTTATATACAAATTGAAAATTATTTAAATTTAATAAGAATCAAAGTGAATTATTTTTTAATGCTTCATTTATGGTTTTAATTGACTTTTGAGCTAAAGGTGTTCCTTTTTTTACATTTGGGGCAAAAGGGGGAGTAATTATTAATGAAGCATTTACTTCATCTTTATAAAAAGAATCTAAGTTTTTTTGTTCTAAAATATATTTATTTAAATTTTCTTCATTTCCATTAAAATAATACTCTTTGAAAATTTTTCTATATTCTTCAAATAATTCCAATTTATTTGATTCTCTAAATTTTAATTCTGCTTGTTTATTATTGCAACTTACAACTAAACTTGTTCCTATTATAGAAGGAATTGAAGCGAAAAGAATTTTATTAATTTTTAATTTCATTACTATTTATAATCTTTTCTGTAATAAAGCACTGATAAACCTGCATTTAATAATAGTGCTACAAGTAATCAGATAGCTATATATCCATATTTATTAACAACTTGATAGCTTCTTCTTAATTCATAAACTTCATTTACTGCTTGAAACATAAAGTTATCACTTTCATTTAATTGATAACGAATTATAACTTTATTTTCGCCATTTATTTCTTTTACTTCTTGTTTAGTTTCATAAGAACTATAACCACCTACAAAATAAGTGTTTTCTCCAAAAGTTAATTGAATTTTACTTGGTGTATAATCTAATGTTTCATCATCATTTTTTAATAAACTTTTAAGTAAAAATGAATCTTGGTTGTTAAAATATAAATAATATATTAACGCAGAAGCTAAATAAATCTTTAATTCTTGTTCGCTTTTAATTGTTTTATTTTTTAATGATTGTTCGTTAAAAAGAATAGTAGATGAATTTTCGTATAATCTTATTTTACTATTTGAATCTTCTAAAATTGAAGATATGTTATCTAAAATTGTTTTCTTAACTAATAAACTATTTGTATTATCAACTAGTTCTAATTCTTTGTTTAAATTTTCAAAAAATTCTTTAGCTAAAATATTAAAACCTTTATCTGCTAAAGCTTCTTTCAAAATATTTCAATCAATTTCTCCAACCAAATCATCAGAAGCTCCAAAACTAAAGTTATCTTTTTCAAATGGAACGTTGAAATTAGAAGCATCTTTGTGTGAATAAATTAATTTAGTATTAATAAGATTAGGAATAATACTATTATTTTTTAATGAAGAAGGAACAATATATTTTAATTCTTTTTCTTTCGTTTCTGTATTTGTAGTTACTAATTTTAGTAAACTTGAATTATTTGACAATTCATAATTATATAAATATGAATCTAATTGTTTGTAATATAAATAGTCAGATAAATTATTTTCATTATTCCCTACAAAACCTAATATGTTTGAATTAGAATAATTAAATATATCTAACATTTGAAAAGGTAAAATTGTTCAAGCATAAACTTGATAATTTGTACCAGAATTATTTGAATCTTTAAAGGCATTTTCTAAATAATCTTTTTGTTTTTCACTAAAAGTACTATTATTTAAACCATTTGGTAAAATAAAATACTTATCTTTTTGATCATTTAGATAAAATGTTTCAATGTTGTTTAATTTTCCACTTGGATTATTTTGATATTTTAAATTTAAATATTTAGCAAATTCATTTGAAGTTGAAGTGTTATCACTTGCTATAAATGAACCCCCTAAAATCAATGGTATTGATGCTACAAACGGTATAGATATTGCTATTTTTGCATTTACTTTATAGGCGATTAAACCTACAAATGATCCAAAAATCAAGAATGCAAAAAAGAATGAAAAAATTGAACCTAATGTTATTTCTAAAATATAACTTTCTATTTTTAGCGCATTTGCTAATGAAATATTTCCTATAGTAAATACAAACGTCAACACTGTTGCAATTATCATTGCAAAAATAGTTTTCGAAACAAAAATTTGTTTTCTTGTTATAGGCTTAGAAAAAATAAGTATTTCTATTCCTTCTTCTTCTAAATCTTTATAACTTCAAACATAAGTAATTGAAGAAAGTAAAATCACTAATAAGAATTCAAATAATGCTACACCATAAAAAATGTATTTTGCATATTCAACTAAATTTATTGTGAAAGCAAGTATGTTTACTAATAAAATTGAAAATATACTAATTGATAAAATTGTTATAAAATAAACTTTTTTTATGAAAAGTTTTAATAAAAAACTAAGATGATTATTTATTTGTTTCATTTCCTATACTAAGAATAGTAACAGCACTAAATTCTGTGCTTCCAAAAATTCTTTCAAAATCATTGTATATAGATTGTGAATTAATATCTTTTTCACTGATATTTAAAAAATTTAATATCTTTTTATCATTATTATTTTTTAGTGTAAAAACAGGTTTATAATCAGCAAAATAATATATTTTTGGACTAATTCCTCACCCGTTTTTTGTTTTTACATATTTAACTATTAAACGATTATAAGAAACGTAAATGTTATCTTCTTCTGCTAAAAAACCAGATATAACAAATCTAGGATTTTTACCGTTAGCAACTTTTGTATAGTGTAAATCATTAACACCATGATTTTCAAAACCTTTAAGTCCTAATGAATGTTTATATGTTGCAGAGTGACTAAGAACATTATTATCAATATTTTTATCTTTTAAATAATAAAAACCTTTATTTAAAAAACTTAAAACATTGAAATTAACTAAAATTTTTGGTACTATTTTTTCACTTTCGTTAATAAAATCTTCTTCAGTTATTATTTTATTTTCTAAATTTGAATATAAAATTTTAAATTGTTCTTCAACTTCTAAAATTTCATTATTTTTTAATACACCGCTTGTTTTTTCAATATAATCTTTTCCAAAAACACTTTCTAATAGTTTTTTTTGTTTATTTGAAAACTCCTCTTGTAAACTACAAGAAGTCAATACAATTGGCGAAAATAATAATAAAGAATAAGGTAGTATTTTTTTAATTTTTAATAACTTTTTCATAATAAGTCTTTTCTAATGATTCAATTTTATTACCACTATAAATAACTTCACCTTTATGGATTAGTGTTAAACTAGTAGTATATTTATCAATTTCAGCAAGAACGTGAGAACTAATTAAAATAGTTTTTCCTTCTTTGTGAAGTTGTTTTAAAACTTCAAATAATTCATATCTTGCTGTAGGGTCTAAATTAGCTGCTGGTTCGTCAAGAATAATTAATTTTGGATCATGTATTAATGCTTGAATTAGCAAAATTTTCTTCTTTTGACCAGAAGACATTTGTGATGGTTTTTGATTTTTTAAATCAGTTATATTAAACTTTGTTAAATAACTATCAATTTTATTTTCAATATCTTTACTACTTATTTTATTTAACTTAGCTAAAGACTTTAAATAACTATAAGTAGTCATATCTTTTGGGAAAGTAGCGTATTCAGGTACATATCCAATTATTTGTTTAGATTCTGGTAAATTGTGATTTTTACCAAAAATATAAATACTTCCTTTGTATTTAAAATATGAACCTATAATACATTTTATTGTAGTTGTTTTACCAGCTCCATTCTCTCCAATAAATGCATGAAATGCATTATCTTTAATGCTAAAATTTAAATTTTTAATACCTCTTATATCTTTTTTATTTACATAAAGTTTTTCCAAGCCTTTTACTTCTAAAATATTCATAAAAGCCTTTCTATTTTTTTATAAAAGAAATATTAAAATGTGCTTTTTATATAAAAAACACTTTGTATTAATTTAAATTATCTTATGAACTAGTAAAAGTTAATTTACTATTTAAATTATAATAAATATTTTTTTATTGTTAAATAAATCATTTTTTTATAATTTAATATATAGATATGGAGGAATAATGAAAATTTTTAGAATAAAAGAAACTTCGCCATACGTTACTTTGGCACTTGAAAATATAATAATGAATGATCCTGATATAACTGGTGATGTATTAATTTTATATCAACATAATAATGCAATAATTATCGGAAATAACCAGAATGCTTATGAAGAAATAAATAGAGAATTTGTTGCAGATAACAAAATTGAACTAGCTAGAAGAAAATCTGGCGGAGGAGCGGTATATCACGATTTAGGAAACATTAATTTTAGTTTTATTTCTGATAAATCTGATGATAATAGTTATCAAAAATTTTTATCACCTATTATTGGTTTTTTAAATTCATTAGGATTAAATGCTGAGTTTCACGGTAGAAATGATATTTTAGTAAATGGTTATAAAATAAGTGGTAATGCTCAATACATCAGTGGTAATAGAATAGTTAGTCACGGTACTATTTTATTTGATGTTGATGTAACTAAACTAAGTAATGCTTTGAAACCTAATAAAATAAAATTTGAATCAAAAGGAATACAATCAGTAAGAGCTAGAGTTACAAATATTATTAATATTCTTCCTGAAAAAATGAGCGTTGAAGAATTTATTAATAAATTAATCAAATATTTTATTGAAAAAGAAAATAGTGAATTATTAGATATACCTTTTTCAAAATATGATGCTAAATTGAATGAATTAAAAGAATTATTTAAATCTGAAAAATGGATTTTTGATAGAGCGGCTGATTTTAATTTTTCTAATACTGAAAAATTTCAAGGTGGTTTATTAACTGTTAAAGGTCAAATTGAAAAAGGGTATATCAAAAAACTTTATTTTGAAGGTGACTTTTTAAGCAAAAAAGATATTAGAGAAATAGAACCGCTATTTGAGAACTTACATTTAGATGAATTTAGTATAACTATGAAATTAGATGAAATAGAATTAAGTGATTATTTCGGAACCTTAAAAAGAAGTGAAATTGTTAAATTAATTTTAGGGTAAAAATGGAAAAATTTATAGATATTTTTGATGAAAGAATCTATTTTACAATGGAAGATGAAAAAGAAGATCTTCCTATTTTTCTTTTTATTCATGGTTTTGCTGATAGAGGTTTAACTATTTCACCATTAAAACAATTAAAAAATAGGAAATATAAAATTGCTACTTTAGACTTGCCTGGATCCGGTAAATCTTCATTAAAAAATAATGCTAGTTTAGAGTATTTTTCAAAAATAGTTTTTAAATTAATAGAAAAAGAATTTATAGATAAAGAAATTTACATTATTTCACATTCAATGGGAGCAATACCTGGGCTCTTTAATTTAAAAGTTAATGACAAAGTGAAACATTTATTTTTATTAGCGCCTTTAAATTACAATTTATTAAGTATTGAGAACGATTTAAATTCAGATATTTTTAAATGATTATTACCAGAAAATGAGAACGATGCATTTGATTCACTTTTTAATTTAGTTTTTGAACCAAATCAAAATTATATAAATGGTATAAATTTATTAGCTAAAAAAATTTTTGATTCCATTGATTTAAGAAAACAAAAATTTGGCTTTTTAGTAAAAGAACAAATTTTATCTAAAAACTATTTAAATAATCAAATAAGAAAATTATTTGACGAAAACAGCAATTTTACAGTTATTTTTGGAAGTGAAGATAAATTTGTATCAAAAAATCAAATGTTATTATTAAAAAAAGATAGGCCTGATATAAAATTCTTTGAAATAAAAAAATGTGGTCATGCGATGTTTTATCAAAAAGCTGAAGAAATAAACAATATCATTAATGAATATTTAAGTAATAAATAATTTATAATTAATACATTATGGAAAAATTTCAAAAAAGTTTATTTAATATGTTTATATTAAATGAGGCAAACTATATATCAGGTTGATTTGCTATCACTTTTGGTCTCATTAGTGCGGCTTTAACTATTGGTTTTAGTATTCCTCAAATAGTACAAGTTTACAAAAAGAAATCAGCAGGAAATATAAAATATTATTCTTTTTGATTATTTTATATTGGTACTTTAGGCTGAATAATTTTAGGCGCGTTTGATAATAATGCACAAAATGTTAAAAATTTTATGGTTGTTTATACCAATTTGATAACTTTATTTATAAATCAATTTTTATTATTTATGCTTTATAAATATTCAAATAGTCAATTAAGAAAAAAATTAAAATGAGTTGTTTTAAGTATTACAACTACAATTTTTATTATTATAGCAGTAATTTCTAATTGAGCTTTATGAGGAAAAACAAATGATGGAGATTCTATCAAGCTATCTGAAAAAGCTTTATTAATTATTGGACAAATTATCCCTATAATAACTGCATTTGCATTTTTACCACAAATTTTAAAATCAATTGATACAAAGGATTTTACAGGAATGTCTTTAGGTATGATAATACTTGCGTTATGTTCAAATATCGGTTGAACTGCATATTGAGTTTCTTATGCAATAAATGCTGGTGGATTCCAAAATCAATATATTAGTGCTCTTATTTGACAAGCAATTTCATTCTTAGTCTTTGCGTTAATATTTATTTTTACAATTATCGATAAATTTAAGAAAAAAGAGGTTATAAAAAATGTATAAATCAAAATTAAATTTAAAAGAAACACAACAAGCAATTCAAGATTTAAAGTTTGCTTTCACTAAAAAATTAAATAAAGAACTAAGTTTAACAAGAGTTTCAGCTCCTTTATTCGTTCTTTCTAATTCAAAAATAAATGATGGTTTAAATGGCGATATCCCTGTTATGTTTAAACCTAAACAATGAAATGAGGAATTAGAAATTGTCCATTCATTAGCAAAATGAAAAAGATATGCTTTAAAAAAATATAATTTCCTTCCTTATGAAGGTTTATGAGCTGATATGAATGCTATAAGAAAAGATGATGAGGTAGACTATAAACACTCATTATATGTTGATCAATGAGATTGAGAATTGATTATTAAAAAAGAAGATAGACAAATTGATTTTCTTAAAAAAATAGTTAATACTATTTATGAATCTATACGTTATGTTGAAAATAAATTAGTTTTTTCATATCCTGTTTTGAGTATAAAATTACCAAAAAAAATAACCTTTATTAGTTCAAAAGAATTATACGAAATGTACCCTGATTTGTCTCCTGAAGAAAGAGAAGATAAATTTGTTGAAAAAGTCGGAGCTATGTTTGTGTATCAAATAGGAAATAATTTACCTGATAATCAACCACATTCAAAAAGAGCTTTCGATTATGATGATTGAAATTTAAATGGTGATATTGTTGTTTGGGATAATATAAATAAAAAAGCTTTAGAATTATCTTCAATGGGCATCAGAGTTGATGCAAATTCTTTAAAAAATCAAATGAGTATTTTAAATAAAACAGAAAATGACCTAGGTGAATACCATAATCAAATTTTTGAAAATCAATTACCTTTAACAATTGGCGGAGGAATAGGACAAAGTAGATTAAGTATGTTTTTATTAGAAAAAAAACATATAGGTGAAGTTCAAGTAAGTATTTGACCAAAAGAAATGAAAGATAAATTTAAATTAGAAGGTGTTGAACTTTTATAATTAATTTAAAAAGGCTTTTGCCTTTTTTATTTTTTTAAATAAAAAATGATATCTAAAAGATATCATTAATTTTGATTATTTTTCTCTTTTAACAACATAAACGTCATCGTTTATTCAAATTATATCATCTGGATAGACTTTTGTACTTCTGCCTTGCGGAGTTACATTATTTATTTTTACAATATTATTTTTTAAAAAAACTTTAATTGCTCCACCTGTTGTTATAAGACCAATTTTTTTTATAAGTTTTCCGATTTCTATAAAATCTTTAGTAATTATAATTTCAGAATTCATCTTATCTCCTCATTGGTGAAATCAATTGTTTTGTATTTGGATTTGATTTAGAAATTATTAATATTTTTTGAATTTTTTCGTCAACTAATATATATAGTTCATCATCAAAAACTGATAAAGCTTCTTTTAAATAGTTATAATTTATATCAAATTCTAAATTAGAACCTTCTAATTCAAGATTTTCTGTTTTAACAAAAGAGTCACCTATTTCATCCAATTTAGTAAAAATGCTTAATTCATTCTTTTTAATTTTTATTTCTATTCTATTTTGTTTATCATTAGTGCCTATTCAAATTTTATTTAATAAATTGTTTAGTTCATTTTTATTTATTGTAACTTTATATTTAGTTTCAGACATAACTTTTGTAAATAGACTTTCAATATCATGATAAGGTAGATCAGTTATTCTAGAAGTTATAACAGTATTATCATATTTTATGCCTACTTTTATTGAATTATAAAAAAGTTTAACAACTTTAGGGGCATCAGAGGGTATTAGATCTTTAACATCTTTTGCATTAACACTAAATTCAAAATCATCTAAAACATAATTAGTATTAATAGTATAAAAAGCTAACCTATAAGAATCAGTTGCAGTTAAATTTAATTTATTTCCATTACTTCTAAAATTAATGCATTTATAAATTAAATTATTTTCGTTACTTGCAGCAAAAGCAACATTCTTAACAGCTTTTTTAAAATTATCAGTATTTATTTCAATTTCTTTAGTATTTGTGCTTTCATCAATTTTTGGAAAAGTTTTAACATCAGAAGTATTTAGTGTATATCTTGAACTATCTTGTTTTATTTCTATTAAATTGCTATTTGAAATTTTTTCTATTTCAATAAAACCGTTTAGTTTTTTTATTATATTTTTAAAAATATTAGCTTGTATTAATATTTCACCAGGTTTTTTTACTATAACGTCAGTATTATCAACATCAATACTTTTAATAATATTTGTTATTTCATTTGTTGCCTTAAAAGTTATTTTATTATCATCAGTATTAATCAAAATACATCTCATTCCATAAAAAGAACTAATAGGATCTGTAAATTTTGAAACTATTTCAATTATTTCATCAATAATATTTTTTTTAATTATTATATGCATTTTAAATCTCCTTTATTTTATATATTTATATACATTGTTGAAATTGTTAACAAATATATATTTTTTTACCAAATAAACTTATTTTTAAAGCTATTTAGGTTTTTAAAATTGTTAATAAACTCTTAATAAAATCTTTTTTAATGTTTATTTCTTTCTATATAAGTCATCACTAATAGCAGAAATAGTTCTTCTTAATGATAAATCTGGATTGTCAGATTCTTTTTCTATTTTTTTTATAGCATTTAAAATTGTAGAATGATCTCTATTTCCAAAAAATCTCCCAATTTGTTGTAGAGGAATATTAATTTGATCTCTTATTAAATAAATAGCTATATGTCTTGCTAAAACCACTTCTTTTTGTCTACCTTTTCCTAAAATATCTTTTTTAGAAATTTTGTAATATTTAGCAACATAATCAATTATAGTTTCGGGTGTTATAGTTTCTTTCGATTCTTGAATATCTCTTAAAATAGAATCCACGACAGATAAAGTATATTTTGAATTCTTTTGTATTATATCGTTCTTATAAAATTTAATTCTACTTAAAGCACCCATTAAAGTCCTTACAGATCTTGAGTAATTTCTAACTATGTAATTTTTTGCTTCTTTTTCTCATAAATTAGGGTTTAAATTTGAATCATCTATAAAACTATTTAATATCTTTAATAAATCTGTTTGTGTCGGATGCTTAATTTCTAATTGCAATCCCATAGATAACCTTGTTACTATTCTGTTATCAAACATCGAAGATATTGAATCAACAGATCTATCAGAACAAATAATAGTTGTTTTTTTTGTATTTATTCTAAAATCTAAAATATTAAAAATAATATTTAAAGTAACTTTTTTATTGCCTAACCCATAACTTTGAAAATCATCAAACATAACAATATCAGCTTTTTCAAATTCACTAGTAAGTTCTCTTAATTTAGTTGTATTATTTTCTTGTAAAATAAACTGTATATCTCTTAAAAAATTACTTGGGTTTACATAAATAACGTTTAATCCTTTTGATATAAGTTCATTACTAATTGCAAACAATAAGTGTGTTTTTCCTAAACCAGAGTCACCGAAAATAAAAATAGGATTAAATTCATTTTTGTCTTGATTTATTAAAATTTCAGCAAATCTATAAACACTTTCGTTATAATCACATCTTACATAATTAGAAAAAGTTTTTTGGATATCAACTGTATTTGAAATTTTAATGCTTTTAGATATTTCTTTTATTTTATTTTTTGCCTCTTTAGTTATTGCCTCTTTTAAGACAAAAATAAATTTGCATTCTTTCTCAAAAATTTCATTTAATACTTTTGTTATTTGTTCACTATAATTGTTTACGATTATATTTAAACCACTTTTAGAAATTGTTGTTGCAATAGTGACAAGATTGTTATCATCAATGTCAATAATACCCATATTCATAAAAAAGTTTTTAAAAATCATATTGTCGTTTATTTCTAAACTAATGCTTTTTAAAAATTGATCAGTATATGCTTTAAATTTAATCATTTTATCACTTTTAATACTCATAGCTTAATAATAATATAATAAATAGTAATTAGTATTTAATATATTAATACATATATGCAATTAATAACAATTTATAAACATTTTTTTAATAGTTATCCACAAATTATCAACAAAAGAAATGTGTGTTATAAGATAACTAAAAATATTTTTATAGTTTTAGTATTCTTTTTAAATATATTAATATAATAGTTTTATGAACTCAGAACAACTTAAATTAAAAGGAAGATTTAGAAAAGTATTTGCTGGTGGCGAACAAAAAGATTGAGCTTTTGCTTTAGTTTCTTTTGTATCTCAAGAAAGTAAAAATTACACAATATATATGACTAAAACAAAAGTTGAATTAGATAACTTTTATGAAATAACAATAACAAAACAATTAAACAAAGCTAATTATTTTTTGAATGATTTAAAAATAACTAAACCTGAAAATAATAGTGATATAAAGAGCATGATTTTATCTAATGTTTCAGGTATGGGAATGGTTTCAATAGAAAAAATAGAAAAAGAGTTGGGTCATAATAATTGGTCTGAAATTATTTCAGATCCAATAAAAGTTAAGAACATATTAAAACCAACTGTTTATGATAACTTTTATATTTTTTGCAAAATTTATTCTGATAAAAATCTATCTTTTTTTACAGATAATAATTTAACTTTTTTTCATAATGAACTTATAAAAGTTTATCCTGACATTGACATAATAGAATACTTCAAAATAAATGATCCTTATGACTTATATATTAATGGTAATTTTAAGTTAAATGATGTAGATAATTTTGCTATCAAATTAAATCCTAATTTTCCTATTGTAAAACGACTAAGAGCCTTTGTTTATTATACTTTTCGTAAATTAGAACAAAACAATAATACTTATTTCGAAATTAATGATTTTATTTCAGAATTTAAAAAAAATTTTGTAGAAAATCTTATAGATATCGATAAACAAATTTTAGAAACTTTAACTTTTATGATAGAACAAAATGAATTATTCTTTGAAAAAGAATTTAATGAAAATCATTTTGTAAGCTTAGTTTCTTTAAGAAAAAAAGAATTTGATATATCTTTATCAATTAAAGAAATTATTAATAATAAGAAGAGTAAAAAAATTAATTTAGAAAAAATTAATTTAAAAAATTTTTCAGCAGGTCAAGTAGAAGCTTTTAATAATGCAATCAATAATAATGTTTCAATAATATCAGGATACCCAGGTACAGGAAAATCTTATATAATAAAAAAAATTTTAAGTGAATTGATTAATCAAAAAATATATAAAGAAAAAGATATAGCTTTATTAACTCCAACAGGTAGAGCTGCAACAATATTGTCTGAGAAAACTGAACAAGAAGTAAAAACAATTCACAATTTTCTAAAAATATCTGATGTTGAAAATGTTTGAGAATCTTTTCAAGAATCAAGTGATGTTAAAGTTATTATAGTAGACGAATTTTCGATGGTCAATTTACACATTTTTGATTTGTTATTGAAAGTATGTAAAAAAGTCGAAAAACTTATTTTAGTAGGCGATGAGAATCAGTTGCCATGTATAGGGCCTGGTAATATTTTAGATGATTTAATTTCTTCTAAAATTATTCCGGTTTCAAGGCTAACAGATATTTTTAGAACAGATAGAGTTGATTTATTTGAACATTTTAAATCTATAAATAATAATAAATTACCTTTATTGAATTCGCAATCAGTAACTTTTTATGAAAAATCAAATACTGAATTTTTAGAAGAAATTACTTTAATTTATGAAGAAAAAGTTGAAAAATATGGTTCTATAAATGATGTAATAGTATTACTTCCTTCTTATAAAGGAATGAATGGAATTGATTCAGTAAATAGAAAAATTCAAGAATGAAACATAAAAAGAAATAATTTAACAAAGTCTATCTCTTTAAAAATAAAAGGAGTCGATTCTTATTATTATGTAGGTGATAAAGTTATTCAAATAGTAAATGATTATGATAGAAACGTGTTTAACGGTGAAATAGGATATATAGATTCTATAAATGAAAAAACTAATGAAATTTTTGTAAATTATGATGATAAAAAAATAATAAAATATAAAAAATCTGAATTAATAGAAAATATAAAATTAGCATATGCAATAACAATTCACAAATTTCAAGGTTCTGAGGCAAAATGCGTAATTTTCGGTGTTGTTAAAGACTTAGCAGAACATATGCTAACTAAAAAGCTATTATATACAGCTGTTTCTAGAGCAAAAGAAGAACTAATTCTTATAGGTTCTTCGATCTTATACTCACAAAAAATAAAAAATAATAGTAATATTACAATAAATACTTATTTAAAAAAATTTATTGCAGGAGATAAAAAATGAAATTAATAGTTGGTTTAGGTAACCCTGGTGATCACTATAGATACACAAGACATAATGCCGGTTTTTTAGCTATAGATAAAATTTGCGAAAAATTAGGTAATATACAACTAAATAAAGAAAAGTTTAATGGTAAATTTGCTGTAATAGATGATGTTATTATTGCAAAACCTTATACTTATATGAATTTGTCAGGAGATTTTATTTATTCTTTAGCAAATTTTTATAAAATTGATTCTTCCGATATAATGATAATTTTTGATGAAAAAGACTATGAAATAGGTAAGGCTGCTATTAAAATAGGTGGTTCATCGGCCGGACATAATGGTGTGCAAAGTGTAATAAATCATTTTAAGGATAATGATTTTAAAAGATTAAGAATTGGAATAGGCAATAGAGGCGAACTTGAATTAAAAGATTTTGTTTTATCCAACTTTAAACCTGGAGAATTTCAACTTTTAGAAAAAGTTTTAGAAAAATCAGCAGAAGCAGCTATTTCATTTATTTATAATGATATAAACATAGTGATAAACAGTTTCAATTCTAATAAAAAAGGTGTAATTTAAGAAAATGAAAAAATTACTAGGAGTTAGTGGTGGCCCTGATTCTATGTTTTTGTTAAATGAATTTAAAAATGAAGAAATAATAGTTGCAACAGTTAACTATAATGTAAGAGAAAATAGTGAAAAAGAAGCTAAAATTGTACAAGATTTTTGTAATAAAAATAATATAGATTTTTATTTATATACTTGTGAAAAAGATATTTTAGTAAAAAATAATTTTGAAGATTGAGCTAGAAAAATAAGGTTTAATTTTTTTAAAAAAATTTATATTGAAAATAACTGCAATCAATTATTACTAGCTCATCATAAAGATGATTTTATAGAATCATGTATTATGCAAGAAAATTCAAAAAGATTAAGATTTGAATTTGGAATTAAAGAAGAAAACTATATATACGGAATGAATATATATAGACCTTTTGTTAAAAAATATTTTAAAAAAGAAATTTTGGAAAAAGTAAATAAACTAAAAATTCCATATGCAATAGATGAATCAAACTTTAAACCTATTTATGAAAGAAATAAAATAAGAATTGAATTAAGCTCAAAAACATTAGAGGACAAAGAAAAAATATTTCAAAAATTTGAAACAATTAATATTAAAAATAAAGAAAAGTATGAAAAAATCAATAATTTTTTATTATTTTGAAAAAATGAAAAGTATGAGCAAAATTTTTTAATTAACTTTGATTTAAAAAATGAAGTCATTTATCAATTACTAAATTCTAAATACAGAGATTTAAATTTAACAAAAGGAAAAATTAATTCAATAGTAGATTTTATTTTAAGTAAAAATAGAACTAATAAGTATTTGTTGAAAAATGACACTTTTTTATACAAAGTTAAAGGGAAGCTACTTTTTAAATAAAAGTAGTTTTTATATAGAACTTGATATAATTAAAAAATAAACAAAATTAAATATATAAAGGTAACTAATGGAAAACGAAAAAAGAAGAATAGTTATTAAATGATTATTGATAACACTTTTAATATTAGCTATTGTTGGTGTTATAGTCTATTTAATAGTTGAACGTTTTGGACCTACTACTCAAGTTGTTAGTGTCCAAGTATTTAGTAATGACTTGTTAAAAGCTGCAGAGTCACCGTCAGATAAAATTTTTATTCAATCTGTTCAAGCTGATGAACCTGCAGGAACAATTACTTATATTTTAAAATCTAATAATTCAGTTATAACTAGAGTTGTTAATACTTCTAGAGAAATAGCTGGCTCATTGTTTAACCCTAACAACATAAATGAAATTCACCCGTTTTTAACAAATAACAAATCAATAACTGTTGACAGCGTTATTTCTTATGAAAATATAAAACCTGCTGAACTTGAAGCTATAAAAGCTTTAAATTTTATTGTTATTGGTTTTAGAAATAATGAACCTTCATTTATAGTTAGATTAATTTATGCTGTATTACCATCATTATTGTTCTTATTGATAATGTGATGAATTTGACGTGCAATGATGCGTAGAAATATGAATATGATGGGTGCAGTAGGTGACGATAAAAATCCAGCTCAAAAAATTAAAAGCGATAAAATGTTTAAAGACATAGCTGGAAATAAAGAAGCTATTGAAGAAATAAGTGAAATTGTAGATTATTTAAAAAATCCTAAAAAATATGAAACAGCAGGTGCGAGAATGCCTCACGGTATTTTATTAGGAGGTCCTCCCGGTACAGGGAAAACTTTATTAGCAAAAGCAACAGCAGGAGAAGCGAATGTTCCATTCTACTTTATTTCTGCATCAAATTTTGTAGAAATGTATGTTGGTCTAGGTGCTAAAAGAGTTAGAACTGTAGTGGAAGAAGCTAGAAAAAATGCACCAGCTATTATTTTTATAGATGAGTTAGATGCAATAGGTAGAACAAGAGGTTCAGGTATAGGTGGCGGTCATGATGAACGTGAACAAACACTTAACCAATTGCTTGTTGAAATGGACGGTATGAAAGAAAATAACGGATTGTTATTTTTCGCCGCAACAAACCGTACAGATGTTCTAGACCCAGCGCTTACACGTCCTGGACGTTTTGATAGAACTATAACTGTTGGTCTTCCTGATGTAAAAGAAAGAGCTGAAATACTAAAATTACATGCAACTGGAAAAAGAATTAGTCCATTAGTACAATTAGATCAAGTTGCAAAAAGAACACCTGGATATTCAGGGGCTCAATTAGAAAATGTTATTAATGAAGCATCTTTATTAGCTGTAAGAAGAAACTCAGAAGTTATTGATAGAGATGATATAGATGAAGCTATTGACAGAGTCATGGCCGGTCCAGCTAAGAAAAATAGAGTTATAACAAAATCAGAATTAACAATGGTAGCTTATCACGAAGCAGGACACGCTGTTGTTGGTATAAAAATGCCAGGAGCAAACAAAGTTCAAAAAATAACAATAATACCACGTGGAATGGCTGGCGGTTATAATTTAATGACTCCCGAAGAAGAAAAATATAATCTTACGAAAAAAGAACTTATAGCTATTATAACTAGTTATATGGGTGGTCGTGCAGCGGAAGAAATTATTTATGGAAAAGATAATGTTTCAACTGGTGCTTCTGATGATTTCCAAAAAGCCACTAAATTAGCAAGAAAAATGGTAACAGAATGAGGTATGTCTTCATTAGGACCTATTAAATATGAAGAAGAAGAAGGTTCACCATTTTTAGGAAGAGATTATTTAAAAAGTTCTCATGTTTCTGCTCAAATAGCCTATGAAATAGATATAGAAGTTAGAAAAATAATAACTGAAGCAGAAGAAAATGCTCATAGAATAATTAATGAAAATAGAGAATTACATGAATTAATAAAAACAGCTTTATTACAAAAAGAAACAATAGTTGCAGAGGAAATAGAATATATTTCTAAAAACCTAAAATTACCTCCAGAAAAAGAAGAGATTGAAACTCCAAAATCTGATGTAACACTTGATTCTTTATTATCATAATTTTAAAATGCGGATTCCGCATTTTTTTTATAATAAAAAATTAAACTTTACTTTTTAAAATTATGAAAAAAGATTGATTAACACTTGTGTTATTATCATGATTTCTTGGAACAATAGGAGTAGATAGATTTTATGCAGGAAGAATTGGTTTAGGTTTACTAAAATTATTTACAGGTGGTGGTTTTGGTATTTGAGCAATAGTTGATTTTGTGCTAGCTATTTGCGGTAAACAAAAAGATTTAAACGGTAATTTTATTACAAAATAAGGTAATTTATTATGACAGGTAAAAAAGCATCAATTATATCTTTTATATTATTTATTTTTGGTATATTTTCATTAACAGGATTCATTGTTAGATTTGTTCTTTTAAAAACACAATCTAATATAGATCCAAAAGATGTTGATGTCTCATTAATGATGACTGGTTATGTAATTATATCATTAGCTTCATTTGGGATATTAAATGTAATAGCTTTAGTATTTTATTTTATAGCTATGGTTAAAACAGGATCATCAGCAGCTAGAATATTAATGATAATTGGTTTATTTTTTCAACTTTTAGCATTTATAGGTTTAATTATTGCTATGGCTGAAAAAACAAATGTTAATAAAACAAGAACCTATATAAATAATGGAAATTATTGCAGTTCATGTGGACAATTATTACAAAAAAATAATCAAACAATACAAAATCAACAAATTAACACTCAACAAGAAGCTACTATTATTAGAGAAGTAATACATGTTAGTGGTAATGATGTAAATCCAGAATAAAATAAAAACTAAAATAAGCCTTAATACATAAAGTATTAAGGTTTTTATTTTTTTTAATATAATACATAAATATCAAAAAGAGGTTAAATATGTGAAAACTAATTAAGGAAGTTTTTAAATCTTTATCTAAAAACAAAGTAATGGTTATAGGATTAAGTATTTTAATTTTTTTAACATCTGCTATATTTACTTTACTTTTTACTTTAAGATCGACAATAGTTACTGGATTTAATAACTATAAAGAAGTTTCAAAAATGCAAGACATAACTGTTGATTTAAACTTACCAACACAAGGTACAGCTTATAATCAAGGTTATTATTTAAATGGTGAAACTTTAGACACTTTAAAATTAAAAAATAAAAAAGATTATTCTCCTATTAAATATTATGTAAAAGATCCAAAAGGAGAATATGTTAACACTGAAGAAAATATTTTAAAATTAGGAAAAGATGATTATATTAAATTATCTAATTTTAAATATGCACTTGATAATTCAGACATTAATTCAGAATATAAAGATTATTATATTAAACGTTCAAATATAGAAAATTTTTATGATATATATAAAGCAAATAAAAACAACAGTTTAGTTAATTTTAATTTAGGAACTTCAATAGAAGATGCAAATAACGCAACTTTTTTTATAACCGAAAATAGAAAATTTAAACTTTATTCTAAGGAAGAAAGTAACTATTTTGAAATATTAAATGATATTTCACTTTCTTTATCTGATTCAATTACATTTGACAAAAAATATTTATTAAGTGACGTAATGCAAATAAAATATGAAAAAGATAGTGAAAATAATGAAATTATACTAGCATATCAGCTATCGCCATTATATATTAATGTTAAAACAAAGGAAGCAACTTTTGATTATTCAAAAGGTAATAAATGAAATTATGAAAAAGAAGGTATTATTTTACCAAGTCATCTTTGAATAAGCAAATTTGGATTTTCTAAATATGTTAACGATTTTGTTTTTATTCAATCAAACAAAAATTTAGATTTAAGAAAATTTTTGGAATATCCTAATGAAAATGAAGTAAAAATAAACGAAAATTTAGTTTTTAAAAATAATATTTTAATTTCTGACCTGATTGATGATGAAAAAATGTTAACAAGAAAAAGCAATGTTTACATTCAATTTGATAAAAATAAAGAAATAAAAGTTTCAAAAGAATATTTGATGCAAAAAAGGACATTAATTAACTTTGAAAGATATAATTATTCGACTACTTTTAATGACATAAATAAATCTAAATGAACTGGAGCTTTTTATACATATATGGAATCTCTTAATAAAAACTCAAAAGTTGATTCATTAGATAAAAAGACTTTGGACGATTTATCATATTTCTCATATTGAAAAAAAATAAAAAGTACTTATTTGCTGGATTATTCAAATAATTCTTATACAAACTCTTCAATCGAATTGCCAATAAACGAATTAGATTTAGAAGTTTTATTATACAATCAAAATGAAGATAGAGAAGAACCTAATGGTAAACCTTATTCTTTAAATCAAATTTATGCTGATAAGATATTAAATATTGATAGTTATATTAAAAAATTAAATTTATCAAAAGAAGAAGAATTAAAACAAATAAATAATTCAGAAATAAGAGCCGAGAAATTTAATTTTATTAAAAGTAAGGCTTATGAAGTTACTAAAGACAAAATAATAAATGAAGTAACTAATATTGTAGGCGAAGATAATATTGGATTAAGAAAAACTATTACTGTAGATTCAATAAATGAAAAAACTAATAAGCAAAATACTTTTCATTTTGTTAATGTTGGTAATAAAGATTCAAAAGTTGAAAATGTTAAGTTAAATGTTGGTAAACTTTTTAATGAAGAAAAAGAAAAAACACCATTAACTACAATTTCAAATAATGTGAACAATGTATATACATCTAATCAAGTTCCACCTTACATAGCATCATTGATTATTCAATCTATTGGAAAAAATTTATATCCAAATGTAAATTATATTAAGCCAAAATATATTTTTGATAATGTATATGATGTAAATCCTGATGATTCGTCAGTAAATATAGAAAATTCTAAAATAGTTATTTTAAATAAATATTTTAAAGAAAATATTAAAAATAACGATGAATTAAAAGCAGAAAGCGATAAATTAAATTTAGGTATAATTTTCAGAGGCAACAATTATAAATTAGTTTCTTTAGTTAATGATAATAATACAATATATTGAAAAACAATCTATAATGAAAATTTCAAATTTAATGGTTTTGATAAAGGCTTTTTGTCAAAATGATTAGAAAAAAATAATTTAACAATTTCAACTGAGTTTATAAAGACAGATGATTTAGGTTGAGTTAAACAAGATAATCAATTAAGTAATTTAGTTTATATTCCGTTAGAATTTTTATCCCCAAAAGCTGAATTAATAAATGAAATAGTTTCATTCGGCAAAGTAGATTTTTTAACAGAAGCTATCCAAAAGTATTTACTTAATGACAATTTGGTAAAAGAAAACTTTTTATCAGAAGAAAACGTATTTGCATTTTCAGAAGCTTTGAAAAAGGCTTTAAATGAAAATAATTTTGCTAATTCTTTTTCTACTTCAAAAATTAATCAATCACAATTACCTAAAATTATGTTTGACTTATTATATTATTTAAGCCATGACGAAAGAGAAGATGTTTTAAAATCAATTTTTAATAGTATTTTAGAAAAAATTAAAGCTAAAATTTTAAATTCATCAAATGAGCTTGAAATAAGAAAAACATATTTAAAATCAGAAATTAAAAACTTATATAATTTGATATTTAATTTAACAAATATTAAATTATCTGATTATATTTCAACAAGCAACTTAGTAGATATTTCAATTGATCCTATTAAATTTATTGATAGTTTTAAAATAATTTTATTAGGTTTCGATATAAGAAAATTTAGTGAATTTGCTAAAAATTGATATGAAAATAAATACGGAAAATCAGTATTTTATTTAGATGAAAGTTATAAATATAAATTATCAAGCGGGAATATAATAAATTGATTTTTTAATTCAATTGACCAAAATACAATAAAGCAAGGTATTTCAGAGCTTATTCAAAATTTAGATTTTGAAAAATTATTAAATTTAGAAAATAGTAATTCTATATTTTCAAATTTAATAAATAAATACGCTCCAAACTTGAAAAATAGTATTAAAAAAATAATAAGTAAGATTAAAGTAAATAATTCTTTTGATACTTTGAAAAAAGGTTTAATTAATATAATTAATAATATAGATTTAGAAGTTTTATCTAACGAATTAAATAATTCTCTCGAAATTAATTATTTAAAATATGAAATAAATGAATATAACTATGAAAAAGCTAGTTACGATAAAAAAATACATAATATTTCTTTAGAAACAATAAAGCCAAGTAAAGGTATTTATTCCTTATTAAAAGGATTGTTTTTAAATCCTGGAACAAATAGGACTTTTAAAGAAAACATTGTAAAAATGCTGAATTTATCTTCACTAACGTCTGAAATTACTATAAATAATTCAGGAAAAGATTATAAAATTCTAGTTCCAAAAGATGATTCAGAAAAATTAAGTTTAACAGATTTATTATCAATATTTACTAATACTTTAAAAAATAGCAACAGTGACATTTTTATTAACTATATTATTGAAAAAGATATTGAAAACATTATAAAAACTATTTCAAATATTGAAACTAATGAACAAAATTTAATATACTTTTCAAAGCTAAATATTAGTGTTCAAAATTTACTTAAAAAGTATAATTTAACCTTCGTTAAAATTGACAAAAATATTCTTTTAAACAATTTACAAGTTATTAAAAATTTTAATAAGAGTACAATTGGAGGAACTAATCTTTTAATAAGCGAAGATGATAAGAATGCAGCTGATTTATTATTAGAATTATTTAACTTTAATGAAGGGAATTCATTCTGAAAAACTATTAAGTCTACTCTAAATACATTGACAGACAATAGTATTACTAATAAATATGCATTAGGTGCTCAAAATTTCAACATTTTTGTTCCTTGGATAAAAATAATTTCTTCTAAAGAAATAAAAAACTTAAATAATAGTGAAATAAGACTTTTTATTCAAGATTTTTTAAATTTTGCAATTGAAGAAGAAATTTTAAAAGAAGTAAATACTTTAAGTGAAACTGATAATTTACCATTTTACAAAGAAACTGGTTTTGGAATAACAAATGGTTTTTCTAATCCTGATTTAATAACTATTTTTAATAAAAATAATGATTCATATTCAAATTCAATATTTGAAAAATTTATTAACAAACACAAAAAATTTGAAGATTTAATAATTAATAATAAAAATTTATTTATAAAATTAATATCATTAATTGGATCAAGTAAAATATATAACTATAGCAATAAATATCAAAACGGTGTTTATTATCATGTTGTTAAAAAATATATTGAAAAATACTTAATTACAGATGAATTTTTAAACAATAGAGAGTTATTACTTTCTGTTTCTCAAAAATTCTTGTTATCTTTTCCAACAGAATTATTCGGTATTTCAGAAATAATAACTAATCCTATTTTAAGAATTTTATATCCTCAGATTTTAATTTCTTATGCAACTACTCAAAAAGATGAATTAGGTAATTCTAATGGTAATTTAGCAAATATAGTGTTAAATAAATTACCTAATTTTGAGCAAATTATTTTAGAAAAAAATAATGAAATATTAAACTTGTTTGATTTAATGTTTGAAAATATAGATACATCATTAAAACCACTTGATTTAGATAAAGAAATAACATTAGCTATTGATGGTGCTATGATACAAACTGTTTTTGATACAAAAAAAGCTAATAAAGTTTTTGGTCTAAATATAATAGAATTAATAAATAATGTTTTAAACAAAATTGTTGAACCTAAAGAAATTAAAGATATTGTATTTAATAATATTGAAAGTTATATTGCTAAAGTTAATTATTCATATTTAGTAAAAAATAATAAAGCTATATATAACGGTAAAATACCAGAAACAAATATCGGATTAGAATCATTAATAAATAATATTGATGACAAATATTTAATTAATATTAATGGAATTAAGTTTTTAATAGTGGGTGAAGATACAACAATAGACTATATTTATCCAATTATTGATGAAAATAATTTACAAGTAAATACAGAAAATCAAGCATTAGTATATGTAAATGATTCTGGTTTTTCAAGAGTTCAAGCTGCTTATCAAGGAAATGTTGTTAAAAAAGCATTATTAGTAAAAAATTCAACTTCATATAAAAATGTAGATTTAAAAAACAAAATAACAAATATTGTTGATAGCTCAATTAGTGACTCAAATAAATTACAAAGAGTCTTTTTATATAATGAAGTCGACCCAGTTAATCCTGAAAGATCTTTAAGAATAACAACTATTTTAGGAGTTATATCAGCAGTTTCAACATCAACATTAATTTTGATGACTATATTTATATTGCTAGTTTCTGTTTCAATTATTTTCATAATAAAAAGATATATAAGTAATAAAAATAAAGTTCTTGGAATTCTTTTAGCACAAGGATATAAACCTATAGAAATTGCTTGGTCATTAACTGTTTTTGCAGCAGTAACATCTATAATAGGCGGTGTTTTGGGCTATGTAATTGGTAATAGAGGGCAATTATTTATACAAAATATTTTTTCATTATACTGAACACTTCCAAAAGACGCTATACCATTTAGTTTCTTTACTTTATTTTTAACTGTCTTTGTTCCTTATGTTGGAATGAGTTTATTAATAATAGTTACAACATTAGTTGCGCTAAAATACAAACCAGTTGACTTAATAAGTGGAACTTTTGAAGCTCCTTCAGGGAAAACTTTTGAGAAAATAAAGAAATTTAACTCAAATAAAAATGTTAAGAAAAGATTTGCTTGAACACTTGCTTATAACGGTTTTGGTAAATTAGCTTCTTTTGGAGTTAGTGTACTTCTTACATCTGTTGCTACAATGTTCGGTTTAGCAAGTTTAAATGTATTCAAAAATACAATAAATTCTACTTATGAAAATAGAAATTATAAATTTAAAGTTGATTTAGTTACTCCTACTACTGAGGGTGGAAATTATCTAACCTTTAAGGCTAATGATTTAAATAATAGTATTTATGTTCCTATTGGTGAATTAATTGAAGGTAATAGAGAATCAGCAGATTTCTTTAAGCCTGGATACTCAAAAATAATTAATTTTAATGGAAACAATGGTAATCCAAAAAATAACGAATCTCACATATTAACACAGTTTTCAGCTAATATAAAAGTAGATTCAGGAGTTGCGGTAGATCCATGATTAGTCGCATATAATGGAATGCCTGATAGTCAAAAAGCTAAAATCGATTCTATTAGAGATCAAATAGGATATCAATTAACTTGAACTCAAAATTTAAATGATGATGGAAAATATTTAAAAATAGATTCAAATGGTTTATTAAGTTATGAGGATTTAGAAGGTAATAAGTATTCATTTTTCAAATATTATAAATCTCAATTTGATAAGCAAGGATCATTTGTTTATGCTTTATGAGACTCATCTAATAATGAATATGTTAAAACAACAATTAAAACAGGAACAAATGAAAGAAACCTTTATAGAGATTTTCTTGTAAAGGGTTATAAAAAAATAGCTGAAATTATATCGAAACAAGAAGAAAATCAATTAGAAACAGTTGATATCAAGAATTATTCAATTTCTAACAATAACTCTGATTATTGATTAGCTGATAAAAGCGATTTAAATAAGAAATGAGTTCAAGATTACTTTATAAGTTTTGGTGGAGTTCTAATTGATGAGAAATATGATGAAACTTACACATATATAGATGTTAATAAAGACAATTTAAATTATAGAATTTATGGATATAGTAAAAATATTCAAGATAAAAACTTTATTAAATTAGTTGATGAAAACAATAATAATTTGTTTGATAAGCTTAATGAAAAATATGACGAAAATATTTATCCTTTGGTAATAAATGAAGTTCTATACAATAAAAATTATTGAAAAGTTGGTGATATAGTAGATTTCAAAATTCAAAATAGAATAGATAGAAATTTAATAGAATTAACAAAGAAAATTTATGGAGAAAATTCTAAGGAATATCAAGATAAATTAAAAGAGTATAATAAAAAAACAAATATTAAATTTAAAATTGTTGGTATAAATAAAACTTTTATAAACAATGAATTGATAACTACAAAAGAAGTGGCTGATAAATTAATTGGATTTGATCAAAACAACTTATTTAATGGTGTTATTACAAAAAATGAAGTTCCAATACAAGTGACTAATTCTGCGTCATTATATTCATTGAGCGGATATTGATCAGGATATGATGGATTTGATTTAAGTAGTATAGATAAAAGCACTTTAGAAAAAATGTTTGATGAAATATATGACATCAATAATGGAGTTTTAGCTACAAGACATAAATTAAATAAAGATGAAATTGCAAAATTATTAACTGCTGATACTAACGCAAAATTCACAACCGATTTATATAAAAACGCAAGAGAATCAGCAAAAGAAAATATTGAATTGTTTGCAAACATTTACAATAATAAGTTATATATTGCATTAAGTTTAACAATAGATTCAAAAGACATAGAAGTTGGATTTACGAACCAAGTCGGTGACACAATTGAACAGATAAGCATATTTATTATTGTTATAAGTTTCGCTATATCATTAATAATTCTTATAATAATGGCAACTATAATGATTAGTGAAAATGAAAAAAATATTGCTATTTGATCTATTTTAGGTTATACACAAAAAGAAAAAATAAAAATGTTTTTTGGTATTTTTATACCTTTTATGATAGTAGCTATTTTATTATCTGTTGGCATAGTATTTTCAATAATACCGTTATTTAACTTTTTCTTATTAACCACCTCTTCAATCGCTTTATCACTTTCTCTAAAATGATGACATATTTTAATAACAATATTACTTATATTTGCAATATTCTCAATAACATCAGTGCTTGTTTGAAGGGGTATTAGTAAAATGAAACCTGTTGATTTATTAAAAGGAAAATAAAATTAAAAGGATATTATGAAAAAAAATATTAATAAAAAGAAAAATATTGATGAATACAGAATCGAAGATCAATTTGAAACAGTTGAAATAAACAAAGAAACTAAATTAACCCCCAAAAATGTTTTTGAATTATTGGATAAAAATAGCAAAAATAAGAATATAGTTGTTTCAAAAAAAATTTACCGTTTACTTAATAAAATAAATAAGTATAAAAGAAAAAAAGACGATAATTTTTCATTAAAAAATGAAGAAGATAAAGTTATAGAAGTTAAAAATGTAAGTAAATATTATGTAAATGATAATGTTGTAACAAGAGTTTTAAAAGATATATCCATGGATGTCAAAAAAGGTGAATTAATGCTAATATTTGGTATATCTGGGGGAGGTAAATCAACACTTTTAAATTTAATAAGTGGGCTTGATAGACCTTCTAAGGGTGACGTAATAGTTTGTGACAATAATTTACCTTATTTATCGGATTCGCAATTAACTCTTTTTAGAAGAAAACATGTAAGTTTTATTTTCCAAAATTATAATTTATTAGCAAATTTAAATGCTTATGATAATGTAGATACTGGAGCATATTTGCAAAAGGATTCGAGTAAAAAAGTTAATATAGAAGATTTATTTAAAAGATTTGAAATGGAAGAAGAAATGTTAAAATTCCCTTCTCAAATGTCAGGTGGACAACAACAAAGAGTTTCTATAATGCGTGCATTAGCTAAAAATTCAGAAATAATTTTCGCTGATGAACCAACTGGTGCGCTAGATGAATCAACTACAAGAATTGTCTTGAAACTTCTTTATGAAATAAACAAAGAAACTGGAGCAACAATTGTTATGGTTTCTCATAATCCTTTAATGGCTGCTATGGCTGATAGAGTTGTTCATGTAGTAAAAGGTAGAATTGACAAAATTGAAATAAATAAAAATCCAATTCATCCTGATAAATTAGATTTATTTGATCATAAATAAATTCTTGTAGATAATTAACTAAAAAGTAAAATTTAATTAAAAATATTCGGCATCAAACCGAATATTTTTAATTTATTTAAATAATTTTATTGAAATCCGTTTTTAATTTTTTTGTAACTTTAATCAGTAAATTCTTTGAAAACAGGAAAATATTCATTATTAATTTGAACTTTTTTCATGTTATTAAAATCTAAATTATCATATTTTTTAAAATTATTGACTGATGAAAATGTAACTAGCATTTTAGTATACCTATTGCTTTCAAAAAGAGTAATTAAATCAATCATTTTTACTCTTTTTTTTCTTAAATTAATTAGTCATAAGAAAAAATTTCTTTTATTTTTTCCAAAATATAAAAGTCATTTATATATTTTTTGTTTACTTAAATTCAATATTTTTTTATCATCAGTAGGTATAATCAAATCAATGAAAATTTTTTCGTTCATTACTGTAAAATAAGGAGATAAGTCTTTTTCGATATTATTTTCTAAACTTACAAAGTAATTTGGATATTTTGTGCTTAATAATAAAAAATCTTTATAGTATAGTGTAATTCTAATATCATTTCTACTAAATGACGATTCAGTCTTTTTTATAGCATCAATAGTATATTTAGAAATAGAATAATTAATGTTTTGTTCACTTAAAAAGTTTAACAAACTTTTAAATATGCTTAAGTTAATTTCTTTATTTATCATTTCATACATTATTATAAATTAAATTTTTATATATAATTATTAAATAATAATTATGTAACAAAGGAGTCGTTATGAAAAAAAAGAAGGAAAGTTTTTACGAACGTCTTTTAAAAAAGAATGCTGACCAAAATAGTCAAGGTCAATCTCCTAAAAAAAGAAAAAGTTGAAAAGCTATAGTTATTTCATCTGCTTTAATTGCTGCAATAGCAACAGGTATAACTGTACCTATTGTTATTAATACAAATAAAAAAACATATGATAATGGTTTAAATAATAATGTAGAAATTATTACATATGAAAAAGATGGAAAAACAATTAAACTAGATATAGAAAACTATTTAAACTTTAATAAAAAAGCAGAAAAATCTAATGACAAAGAAATGTTTGATGAAGTTGAACGTCAAATGATTTTTTATCTATATGAAAAAGAACAAGTTGCATCAGCAGAATTTGAAACAAAGTGAAATGATTCAAAAGAAGCCTCAGAATCAGATGTTAGAACATATAAATTACCTACAATAGCTGAATTAAAAGATAGATTTACAAAAGAATTAAACGACATTCAGAATAATTTAAGAGTTCAATATGGTAATATAAACGCAGAAACAGAATTTAATAAGTTAATTGCGACTGAACAATATGGGAATAGTAAAAGTTTTGATGAAGCAGTCGACCATTTAATTTTTGAAAAAATCAAAACTGATGCATTACGTCGTTTTAAATTATCAACAAAAGATCTTTCAAAAGAAATTACTAGAAAAAATGCTTCAGGCGAATATGTATTCCCTTGATGACATTCAAATGATTCATTAGCAAAATTTATCGAATCTGATGGAAAATATTTATCATTAGCTACCGAAAGCTTCGTCTTTAATGATTCTTATAAATCAGCTGTTCCATTTATTAAGAGCTTTGTTAAAAATAAAAAACCATATTTAATTAGTGAATTTGTTATGCCGGGCATAGTTCCTAATAAAGTTGATGGTAAATGAGCATTTGACAAAGAAATGATAAAAAGATATATGTATTACTCACCAACTTCTAGTTCATTAGATGCTGCTGTTTCAAATACTGAATTAATAAAAACTAAATTTAAACCATTTAGTGAATACGTTAAAAAAGTTATAGATAATCCAATGAATAACGGAGTTTACGATTTATCAAAAGAAGCTGTTGAATATTCAACTATACAAACATTGCTTTCTCAAGCTGATTCAAATACTAAAAATAACTGAGGAACTAATGGACTAATAACAATTGAAGAATTATTTACTCCTGATAATTTATATGAATTATTAGCAATATATCCACAACTCTTAGACTCAGCTGATAAAAATGGATCCTTAATCAAAGAAATAGATCTTTTTGCTAAGTTTGACGAAATAAGAACAGAAATTGAAACTGCTTTAGGAATAACAAAACCTGATTTAAGTACCGGAACCGAAGCTGAAAAAACCAAAAAAATAATTGAATATAATACAAAAATATTTGATTATTTCAAAGATGCTGATGATACAAAAGATACAGGTTTTACAACAAAATTATTTGAATCTAAAGTAGTCGAACCTTTATCAAAATTATTTACATCTGACGACAAAAAAGTAAATACTGTATATAAAATAACTGGTTTAGACAATGTAAGAGTTATTTTAACTTCTAAAGGAATTAAAATGTTTTATTTTTCAACTGATTTCACCTATGAAAATATTTTAGAAATGATAAAAAATGATTTTATTATTTCTAATAGATATAAATCAGTATCCGGAGCTAAATATAATGTTTTAAATAAAATTAATACAGTATTATCAAGCGAAGAACAACTTAAAATAATGTTAGAAGATACAGAATTTATTACATATTTAAAAGAAAAAAATAATCCATATTCAAAATCAGAAACTGGTGAAAAACTAGAAGCTAAATATACTGATAAAGATATTGAGGAATTAAAAGGCATAACTGAAAGATTTTCAAAATATTCAAGTATAGCTAAATTTATTACTATGTCACAAACATCAGATAGTACATTAAAAACAAAAGCAAATGAAGGAATTAATTCAGATTTAAAAACTATAAATAATGTTGTTTATTTTGCTAAAAATAATGACAATGATACAAAAGGCGTAACTGTTAAACTTGTAGAATTTATGCAAAAATTATTTAATTTAAGTAATGAAGGAGGAACAAACTAATGAAAAAGAATAAAATAATAAACACTTTTTCTCTAATTTCTCCAATAGCAGCTTTTACAGCTTTATCTTGTGGTCAAATTATAGAAACTCCTGAAAAAATAAAACAAGATAAAAACTTTAGTGATTCAAGTAATGTTAAAAAAGTTGAAAATATTTGGAAAACAATAGTTTTATCAGATATTTATAACCTAAATGTTAATTACGAAAATAATGCAATCGGTTTTGTTAATTTAGATCAAGAGTTTGTTAAAACTTTTAATGATTCTTCATCTAATTTATTTAGAGATTCATATGAAGCTTTTAAATTTTATGCAAATAATAAAATTAAAGAAGATCAATATTACTTTACAAATAAAATTAATGAGTGAAACAAAAATAATGTTTTAGGTAAAAATGTAATAAATATATTAGATCCAGCAATTGTTCCTACTGCTGACCAATTTAAAATACTTTGAAATTCTTATGAAACTGAAATTAGAGAAAAAATTCAAAATATGTTATTGGTAAAAGCTTATTTTGCAATAAATGATAAAAGTAAAATTGAAAAAATATTTAAAGAAGTTAATAATGAAACATTTAAATATGCTTCAGGAACAGAATATGCTAAATATAGCTTAGAAAATTACTTCTTAGTTAAATATGCACTTGAACAAAAATTTGTTCAATTGTGAAAACGTAATGATACATCTGCTTTTGGTAGCGACTCTTACTTTATTCAAGGATCTAAAGAAATTTCAAATATAGAAAACTTTAATGAATATTTTGAAAAAGCAAGTGATAAAGATAATAAATTGCAAGAATGAGAAGTTATTACTTCAAATGGAGATAGTGAAAAACAACTTTCTGGATATTCTGGTTTTCAAAAAGATCCTGGTTCATATGGATTACAATGAAATTATGAAGAATTAAAAAATAGCTTAAATGATGATTTATATCACGGTGTTTTTGATCCAAATAATGGTACAAGATTAATAACATTAGATCGTTTAGCAACAACAGCTGTTAGTCCTTATGTTGCAAAAAATGGTAATGATTCTGAAATAATTGTAGCTTATATAAATCAAATAGTTCCAATTGGTGGTAATGACAAAATAATGCTTCCTAAATCAGAATTTTACGATAAAGAAGTTTCTACATTAAAGGATAATGAAAAAGAAGAAGTTACTGTTCTTTCATTCAAAAATACTATATATAAAGACAAGTTAAATGAAATATCTTACATGTTTTACTTTAAAGATTCTACATTATTAGATACAGCAATCAATTCTTTTGCTGCACAAGGTATTAAAATTAAAATTAATGAAGAACTTAAACCATTATATGATTTATTAAAAGATAAAAGTTGGGTTCAAAAATAATATGAATGATGTATTTTTAAAAATAATAAATAGAGAATTACCAGCAGAGATAATTTACGAAGATGATATATGTATAGCATTTTTCGATAAATTTCCATTACAAAAAGGTCACTTTCTAGTAGTTCCAAAAACATTATCAAAAAATATAACAGAAGCTGATGATCAAACTGCTGCACACTTGATAAATGTTGCTAGAAAACTAGCAAAAGAAAGAATTTTAGATAAAGGTATTCCAGGTTTTAAAACTTTAATAAATACTGGAAAAGCAGCTGATCAAGTTATCTTTCACACTCATGTTCATATTATTCCTTACTATGAGGAAAATCAAAAAGATAATTAAATTTTATTTATAAAAGTCTCAAGTGAATTGAGACTTGCCACATTGTAATTTACATCTTGACACCCTTTTTTATGCAAAAATTAAAAAAGGGTGTTTTTTTATATAAAAAAATCCCAAGAAAAACTTGAGATCACAGCAAATGAATTATATTAAAATTAATTATAAAATAAGAAGCATTATAGATATTAGTTTAAATGTTGAAAGAAAAACTATTTCAGAAATAGCAAAAATTTTAAATATTTCAAGACAATCTATTTCAAATGAAATAAAAATAAATTCTGATTATTGAGGTTATAACTCTGAATATGCAGAAGTAAAGCATAGAAATAGAGAAAAATGAAAAAATCATTTTAAATTTATAAATAAAATGAATTCATATAAACACTACTCTAAAGAGTTTAAAAACAAATATAACAAAAAAACTTTTAGCGTTGAACTAACACATTTATATATTAAAAATAATTTTAATTTTAAGATACCAAGCATTAAAACAGTTTATAACTGGATAAATTCAAATTTATGAGTAATAAAGCGAAAAAATATTTTGAGGAAACAATACACAAAAGGCGGAAAAAGGGATGGTGGACCTGCTTATAAAAGATTAGTTGGTGCTAGATGAGTCAGACCGTTTTGAACAAGACCAAAAGAAATAAACGAAAGAAGTACTTTTGGCCATTGGGAAATAGATTTAATTGTAGGAAAACAAAAAGCAGGGCATTCACACATTCTATCATTTGTCGAAAGATACAGCAGATATGGTATTTTGGTAAAAGTTGACAGTAAAAACCCTTGGTATATTGCTTTAATATTATTTGAACTAATAAAAATATACAATTTAAATGTTAAGTCAATAACATCTGATAATGGATTTGAATTTAATTCACTTTTTATAATTGGATATAAGTTAAAAATTTTTATTTATAAGGCAGATCCTTATGCTTCTCAGCAAAGAGGAACAAACGAAAATTTTAATGGATATGTTAGACGTTTTTTTAAGAAAAAAACTGATTTTAATTTAATTTCTAATAATGAAATTTTAAAAGTTCAACGAGAAATAAACAATATTCCAAGAAAAATACATGGTTACTTAAGTGCTTCTGAAATGTATGCACTTTGTGAAATAAAAGAGCCTGGTCTAAATATACCATTAAACGAAAAACTTTACAGTTGACAAAATAAAAAACGAGAAAGTAACGGTTCAAGAAATAAATTCTGGAAAACTAAAAAATAGAAAGGAAAATGTCTTAAGTTTTTCTTTTTTTATTTCTACTTTTTTAAAAAAAGTAGCAAAAATAAATAATAATAAACTGCGTTGCTGTACTTTTTCAACCACTAAAAATAGGTGTGGTGAACCACTGCTTGTATTTTTGATTACCCGATAGTAATATTTGAAAATAATATATAAAAATGGTAACCAAATTATATTGGTTACCATGTAAAGATGTAAATTACAATTTAGCAAGTCTCAAGTGAATTGAGACTTTTATATTAAGAATTTCAAAATATTATTTATTAAAATAAAAAAACTGACAAATAGTCAGTTTTAAAATAAAATGTACTATTTTTGAGCGCAGTCGCATTTAGCACCGCATGTACAATTTGTGCAATTGCATTTGTGTTCCATAATTTTCCTTTAAAAGTATGCATTTTATTAAAATAACTAACAAAATTATATATTTTTTTTAAAAAAAGTATAAAATATATTTGATGCGTTCCCAATGTGAACGATTACTATACCCATAGGGATAGTTGCTTAAGAGTATATAACTCCTTTCACACGAATAATATTAAATTCATTTGTGTGCGAGTGAATTTAAGATTTAAATTGTCTTATGTTAAAAAAAGAAACTGAAAAAGTTTCTTTTTTATTATTAAAATTTTAAATTAAATTTATGGTTTTTATCCCGCATTTTTTCCACAAATTACTAAATTAGTTAAATATGATAAAATTATATAATAACCCTTTTTAAAATATATTATTAATATATTTTTTATTAATTAGAATTTTATGTAAAAATAAAGTAGGAAAAATGATATCAAAAAATAAAAAAGCAGCTCTAGTAACTGTTTCTGCAACTCTTGCAATAAGTGCAATAGCAGCACCTATTATTTGACATATTTTGTACTCAAAGAAAGAAAAAGAAACAGATTATAAAAAAATATCTGAATTAGATCAAAAAATTCTTTTGTTAGATAAAGATATAAAAATAAATAATGGCAAAAAAAGTGAAATTAAGAATAAAATGGATGATGTTGAAAATGAACTAAATGAATTAAAACAAGTTGTTTCATTGTTGACTGGAAAAAGTGTAGAAGATAAAGAAGTTTTTAAAAATAATGAAGATTATATTTTAGATTTTTCAAATGTTAATGAAGGATCATTACTTTATCCATTATTATTAAAACAAACAGAATTAAAAAAATTTATAAATAACGCTAAAATTACAAAAACAAATTTATTAGAAGAATTAGAAAAATTAACTAATTATTATAGAAACACAAAAGAAGAGCTAAAAAATGAATTAAATTTATTAAAAAACGAAGAAATTGAGTTAAGAAAAGAAAAAAATAGAATTATTACAAAACAAAAATATATGACTGCAATGTATAAAGCAGAAATTTTAACATTAGAATCTCAAATTGCTGTATTAAATCAAAAATATTCTGGTGAAGAAAAAAGATATAAAGATTTAGTTACAGAATTAAACCAAAGTATCCAATCACTTGAAGAAGAAAATAGAAGCTTAAATTCAGAATTAACATCTACAATTAATCTTTTAAATCAAACAAATTTAACAATAAATAAATTATTTGAAAAGTTAAAAGAGGTTTTACTTAAGCAAAAGGAAACTAATTCAATTTTTAAAATAGTTAATGATACTTATGTTGGCAAAAATTTAACAAATTTAATAATAACTAATGATATTGAAATAGATAATGCATTAAATAGTGATAGTTTACAAACTGTTCAAAATTTAGTTTTATTATTGTCTGATAATTTTTCTAAAAATATAAGAAGAATTAATGAAAACCATAAAACAATACAAACACCCATTTTAAATAAAAATTTAGAATACGTTGAAAAACTAAATATTCTTTTAGGCACAAGCGATACTTATGAAATAGGTGAAAATGGCTCTTCAGCGTTAGAAGGCTCTTTAGTTTATGATTTAAGACAACAAGCTCATGATTTAGAATTAGAATTGCAAGAATTACAAAATAATAAATTGAATTTAGAAACAAGAAAAAATGAACTTGAATCAGTCTTATTATCAACGGAAGGTACAAATTCTGAGTTAATAAGAGATTTACAACAATTAAATGAGTCTTTTTCTCAAAAGAATGAGGAAATAAATAGTTTAAATGAAGAATTAAGAATTTTAAATAATGAAAATACTTCTTTACAACAAAAAATAGATAACTATAAATCTATGTTAATAAGATTGATAGGAACAGATAGTCAAGAGTTTAATTTTGATAATTTAGCAAAAGCTGCACAGCAAGGTATTGTTAAAGATTTACATGATAAAATTGCTGCTTTGGAGACATCTAAATTAGAATCATTAGAAAGATTAGAACAAGAAAAAGAACAATTAGAACAAGAAAAAAATCGTTTAAATGAAGAACTAAATTCTACAAATTCTAATCTTGCTACTAAAGTTGGCACTATTTCAACATTAAATAATAGATTAGAAACACTAAGACATGATGAAGAAGCAAATAGAGAAGAAATTGCAAAAGTAAGAGAACAAATTCAAAGAGTTGAAAGTGAAAAAAACTCTTTAGAACAAGAAAAGCAATCTAAAGAAGAAGCTATTAATAGATTAAATGATCAAATTGACGAAAAAAATCAACAAATAGCTATTTTGGAAGAAAACGAGAGAAATTTAGACTCTCAGAAAGAGCGGAAAAACTCTTTAGAACAGGAAAAATTAAGATTAGAGGATAACTTAAGCGACACTATAAGACAAAAAGAAAGTGCACAAGAATCTTTAAATGAAGCTAATAATTTATTTAATCAAAAACAAACAGAATTACAAAATTTAAATAGAGATTTACAATCAGAAAATTTAAACAAAGAAAGATTAGAACAAGAAAAAGAGCAATTAGAACGAGATATTGAACAATTGACTGATGAAACAAACAATTCAGATTCTGAAAACGAAAGATTAAGAGAAGAATTAAATCAAAAACAATCAACATTAAATCAAAAAACAAAAGAATTAGAAAAAACTATTGAAAAAATAGATGAATTAAGAAATGCTTTATCTAATTTAAATTCTCAACTTGTTTCTTTGGAAGAAAATATTAATAATAAAACTCAAGAGAAAAATTCATTAGAAACTAGAAAAAGTGAATTAGAAAGACTAATTTCAACAATTGATAATGAAATACAAAATTTAAGTGATTCAAACGCAACTTTATCAAATGAAAATTCTAATTTAAATAATCAATTAGCCCAAATGAAAGATTCTATTAAAGAAAAACAAGCTGCTTTAGCTTTATTAAATGAACAAATTTCTTCAAATGAACAACTTGTTTCAGATAAAAATATAGAAATACAAAATTTAAGAAGAGAAAAAGAAAGATTAGAACAGGAAAAGGAACGTTTAAATCAAGAAATTAATTCATCAAACGAAGAAAACACAAGATTACAAGCTGATTTAGAAGCAAAAAATAGAGATTTAAATTCATTAACAGACAACATTAACAATTTAATTAGTGAACTTCAAACATTAAATTCTGAAATCCGAGATAAAACAAGCGAAAAAAATAATTTAAAAAATCAAATAGTAGAAACAAATCGGCAAATTTCAGAAAAGGAACAAGAAAATAGCAATTTATCAAATCAAAAAACTACTTTAGAGTCTGAAATAAATGAATTAGAAACTAAAATTTCAGATATTACAAGAAATATATCTGATAAGACTAATTCAAATCAATTGAAAGAGGAAGAAAAAAATAATTTAACAGCTTCTTTGAATAAATATAAGGCGTTATTAAATACTTTAACAGGCTCTGATCAAGATAATCAAACAATATCAGAAAAAGGACGTAATATAACAGCTGGATTAATTAAATCATTATGAGACAAAATAGATAATGCTGAAAGCAATAAAGTTACAAAAACTGCTAAAATTAATGAGTTAAATAATAAAGTTGCTTCTTTATTAGGTTCAAAAAGCGCTGAAACAGATTAACCTTCAGCTAATTCTCCTGTTGGCTCATTAAAAGAAAAATTAATAAATTTAAAAACTGTTTTTGATTCATTTACTTATAGAGAAATTTCTACTACTCTTGAAAAAAGAGATGCTATTCCGGCTATAAAAATAGGTTTGCAAGATATAGATGGTTTTGATGAATATAATGTTAGAGATACAAACTGACATAATACTATTGAAAAAAATTATTATTTATCTAATATGCAAGGAGCACCAAGATTTATAAATGTAATAAAAAATAATATTTTAGATTACAGTTTAGAACCAACAAGCGAAATTTTTGAAACATTAAAAAATAGTAATTTAATAAGTTCTGGTGCTAAAAATAATTCAAAAATTTCTATTAAAAGTAGATTAAAAATTTCTTTACCAAATGAAACTATACAAACTATGTTAAGACTTAATTTTACGAAAATAAAAGTTAAATATAAAAGAGCTCATGCATCTGATAACGATTATAGAACATATGAAATTCCTTTGAATGAAAATACATTATCTGACAATGAATTGCATTTAATTGAAGAATATAATTCAAACCCGGACACAAGTGCTATAGGGATTACTACTGTTTCTGGAAGATTTACACATACAGACAGAGGAATAAATTATATGGCTAATGAGTATTTTATAAAAATAACATCCTTAAAAGGGTGTTTTTATTTTTTTGAATGGTAAATTGTTAAAAGAATTGTTTTCTTTTTCTGATTAATAACTTAGTAAATTTAAAGATTACAAATTACACTATATTTATTAATTTAAACGCTCCAAGTCCTATGCTTAATATTTTAAGTTTGTATTACAAACTATAAATATATTAAGCAATAGTCCTTGTCGCGTATTGAATCCACAAAGTATAAGCGTTATTTTTCACCGTTATAAATATACAAACTTATTAATCAGAAATCAATAAATAAAGGGATTTTATTTCGGGACTTTATTTAGGTAATGTTCCCAAATTGAATATTTTTAATCAAATTTCACCGTACAAGGGTGAAAAAAATTAGACCCTATTTTATTTAGTCAATTACAGCAAAGGAAAAGTATTATGCTAAAAATATCAACTACAAGTGAATTAATTAAAAAACGTGAAAAAGCAAAAATGGATATGAAACATAGCAAGCCGTTATTAACTGATTACAAAAAATTTAATGCCGTTACACACGGTATAAAAACTGGTCAATTATTTGTTATTGGCGCAAGACCAGGTGTCGGAAAAACAACAATGCTAATAAATCTAATTTCCTCTTTTGATAAACAACTTAATCCAAATGAATATATTTTATTCATAAGTTTAGAAATGACTGAATTAGAAATTTTTGAAAGATTAATAACTGTAACTCAAAATAAATTTAATTTATCAGAAGAAGAAGCTTTAGAAAAAATAAAAAATTATAAATTATTAATTTTTGATAACTTTGGTGGTAACTTATGTACAGTCGATGTAATTCGTGAAATCATCACAAGTCTTAAATCTGAAAAGAAAATTATACGGTCAGTATTTATAGACTACTTTCAAATCTTAAACTCCGAACTAAAATTTACATTAGAACACGAAAAACTAGGATATATAAGTCAAACATTAAAACAATTAGCTAAACATAAAAAAGTTTCCATAGTTTTATTAGCACAATTAAAAAGAACTGTTGATTCTAAAAAAACAGAAACACCAACTTTTAGTGACATCAAAGGTACTGGAGCAGTTGAGCAAGACGCTGACATAATAGCGTTTTTATATGATAGCCAAAGCCAAATAAATAAAGACATTACAATTAAGTCATTTGATGTAGTGAAAAATAGAAATGGTCAATTATTAAAATCAAATTTTTTATTTGAAAATAATAAGCTAACTTTTAGCGAAATTGATAACGATTTCTAAAAGAAAAAAAGCAAGACTTTTAAAGGCTTGCCTTATATATGTATATATATGAATATATTATATATTAGTATTTATATAGTCACTCTTTATATATACACATATATACCTAAAGTATATATATGTGTTAATATATATAAAGAAGTGAATATACTATATAAATACATACTAAATATATATAAGATATATTAAAAAAAGATAATAAAAGTATTGTTATTAACATTAATAATAACTATTTAAAAAGGAAAAGTATTATGTTAAATAATGAAAAAATTAAATGTATAGTATGTGAAAAAATATTTTTTAAAAATAATGAATTAACTTGAAATAATCAATATTTATGCTCAGAAGAATGCAAATCAGATTTTATTAATTGGGCGCAGGAATATACAATTGTAAAAGTTTAAATTATGATTAATTATTATGAAAATTTAGAAATACCTGAATTTACAGAAGAAAAACTTAAAGAAATATTGCATTATACTGATAACGATAATAATCCAGCTTATAATATGTTTAAATCAAAAGATTTTTATAGAGTCTATAGTGGTGCAAAAGGCGTAAGTAAATCGTTTGGGAGAATGGTTGAAACAATTTATCGATTAGTCAATGAAAAAATTTTTTGTAGTGTTTGGTGTAGAAATCAATACAATCACATTAAAACAACATTAAGACCGACGTTAGAGAAGGTACTAAATTTATTAGCAGAAGAACACGGTCTAGATTATAGAAAATTTATCTATATAACAAACGAAGCTGCTTATTGGACTTATGACGATGGGGGTAAGGGTAGAGCCATTTACTTCCAAAACTGAGAAAAAATTCAAGCATTCCAAGGTTTTACACTCCAAAATCCTAAATTTAGATTTGGTGAATTAGTAATAGACGAACCACTAGAGGATGCTAGTGAGACAAACAAGTTGCCTCATGAGATAGTTGAATTATATGAAAAGCAAGAAGAGAAATTGCCGTTATTGATACAGAACACAATAACAAGAGAATTAGCACCTGATAACTTTAATATAAATGTTAGTTTTTTATACAATATTTTTACGTTAGATCATTTTTTAATACAAAATTATCATAATAAAGTTATTCAAATAATTAATGAAGATGGAAATCCTAATGAGGAAATTTTAAACGAATTAATTAAGAATCATTTTGTATTTAAAACAGATGAGAACTTTATGAATGGATTAGGTTTAAGTGTAGTAATGTATTCAAAATTTTTTGTTCCTAAGAGAACAATGTCAAATATTCAAATTAAACAATTAGAACAATTAAAAGAACAAAATTACAGGCTATGAGTTATTACTGTAGTAGGATTTGCTTTTAATTTTATTCCTGATAATATGAACTATTTTATGAAGAAAGTTTTTTACGATGAAGAAGGAAACTTAAAAAAGGGAATAGTTCAGTTAACTTCTATGTCTATGTTTAAAAAACTTTTAATAGCTGATTGTATTTTAGGTGTATTTTGAGGATATGATCACGGAATACATGATAATGCTTCATTAGTGTGCACAGCTTTATGTAAAAGCGGTGATATTATTGTTTTAAAACTTATTGAAGATATTAAAACTAAAATTAAAGATACTAAGTATTTAAATTTAGAAATGTGTAAAAAAGTTATTAATGAAGTTGAAAAAATAAATAACTTTGTAGAAGAAAACGCTAACTATAAATTTATTGAAGAGAATTTTGTTGCTTCTAAAACTAGCGTAATATTTAGTGATAATAATCCAACATTAGAAAACTTAAATATTTTATTAGATAAATCAAAAATAAATTCAATTGCTATACCAGCTATAAGAAAGCCAAACCAAAAATTTGGAATTGTAGATAGACAACATTGACAAAAGTTTTTATTTGAAAATAAATTAATACATTTTGTAAAAGATACTGTTAAACTGATTAATTTTTTAGAAAAACAAGTTATTATGCTTGATGAAGAAAAAAGAAACGAAGAAATTAATAGTGAAATTTATGATGTTATAAATGCTTTTGAAATGAGTTGTTCATATGTATTTAAAACTCAATATATGTTACAAAGTGAGGATTCAAATGGATATTAATGAAAAGATTAAATTATTCAATAAAACTAATGAAAAAATAGAAAGATTAACTACTGATTATCCAAAACAAAATAAAATTAAGTTTAATTCATTTGAACAATTTACAAAATATGGCTTAATGAATACAATAACAACATTATGGTCTAAGTTTCCTAAAATTTATGATACTAAAAATGATTTAATTAAGTTTAACAATAAAATTAACATTTTAATTAATTTACAAAAATTAGAATCGTTTTTATATACAGATGGAGTGGCAGCTTTAAGAAATGATTTTAACGTAGGACAAGTATTAGATTTTATTGAAACTAATAATGAATTAACATATCTTAAAGTTAAGTTATTTTTTGAATCTAAGTCATATAATTTTCAAATTATTGAAGAATATAAACTAACTAATTTTAAAGTTGATTTTAAATACGAAATAGTTAATGATTTAAGAAATAAATTAAGTGAAAATGAAATAGAGCAAATAATATTTAAAGATTTTAATTACAAACCAAAATTAGTAACTAAAATACCTTATCAATTGTTTAAAAATTTATTTAATTGCATCCCTGATTTAAAAAATGTAAATAAAGAATGATTTAAAATGCTAGATGATGATTTAAAACTTTTAAGTCGTGATAGTTTTATATCAGCACCTTGAATTTTTTCAAGTGGAAACGGTGATATAAAAAGATTAGTACAGCAAGGATATGATGATGTAGATGAAAGATTTATTAAGCTAAATAGTTTAAATAATCTTTACAATAATCAGGATTTAATTAGACTATATCAAGGCTTGCCACAATCACCAGTATTAATTCAAAAAATAGACAAAACAATAGCATTAATTAAAAAATTTGGGTTTATGAAATCAGATACTAGTGATTTAGGTACTAAAAATATTCATAGTGTTGAAGCTGAACAAATTAATAGTGATTTTGAAGATTTTATTGAAATGAAAGCAAATATACGTGAATTGCAATTACTTGAATTTTTTGAAAAATTTTATTCAAATCTAAGCATTGAAAATATTATCATTACAGGTTCAACGGCGTGATTACATGAACAAGCTAAAATATTAACAACTGATCAAAATGGTACCATTATTAACAATAATCCACCTGAAATAAATGAAATTGAAGAAGAAAAGGTAAAAATATAGTAAAATGGAATTAACAGATATAAGAGAGTTAGTTGATGAATCAGTATTAAAAAAATTCGAATATAAAATAATTGATTCTTCAAAATTAAAAACTTCTCCAAATTCAATTAATTTTATAAGGTGACCATATGGCAGACAAAATTTGAACTTGAATAGTGGAAGTGTGGGATTTTCTAAGAGGCCCATGATGAGCGCAATGAGTGGGTTTTGGAATACTGGCTTTAGCTCTGATTATTCTTACAATAATAGCTTGGTTCAAGCTTCTTCCTTAACAAATGATCTTAAAATAAATTTTGTTTTGGATAGTAAATTAGATTTAAAAGGTAATGAATTTTTATTATTAAGAGATGAAAAAAAGAATTATTTTGTTGCAGAGAGTATAAATCAAACAAATAGTCCAAATAATGAAAATGAAGCTTCAGTAGTTGTTGTAGCTTCAACTTTAGAAAATTATTGTATTTCAAATAAATTTAAAATAATTATTTTAGAAGAAGAAAATTTAAGTGATTTTAAAATTTTAATACCAAAAACTTTATTATTAAGTGAAATTTTAGTTAAAGATAAAAATACAAACTTTTTTAAAAGTTATAAATTAGAAAATAATAACTTTTATACAATAGCTAATCCAATAAAAGTATCACCACATAAAACAAGTTTATACTTTCCTCAATTTAAAGATTTTAATATTTTAAATATAAATGATTTTAAATTAGATAAAAATTTAAAAATATTAGGTTCTGATAATGATGAATTAAATAATATTTTAACTGAACTTAAAAAAATACATAAAATAGTTTGAAATTTAAAAACCGGATTCCATGGAATTGATTCAACTTCAAAGGAAGAATTTAAAACTAATGTATATGGTGGTAATTCTGTAAAAGAATATTTAAGTTTAGCTATACATATATTACTTAAAAAAATTAAGCCTTCTTCAAAAGAATTAGCTTTACTTTTAATTAAGATGTGTTCTTCATTTTGAGAGTCTACTTATTGTGTTGACGGCGGTATTACTAATAATCACAAAAATATATTACCTTTTTATTTTGAAGAACTCGGCATTGAAGATTTTAAGATATCATCTAATTTTTGAAATATAAAAGTGATAAATCAAGAATTTAAAACTTATGATATAACGCCTAAAAAAATTAATGAGAGTTTTTTTTCAACACTTCCTTCAGAATTACAAGAAATGACAGTAGATACAGATGGCTTAAAAATTAATGATAATAGCTATAAGTATTTAGTTGAATTGCCTAATAAATCAAATTTTTTAAATGCAATTAGAAGCATAAAAAAAGTAGATATAAATTCTAAAAAAGTATTTATACCTTTATGACCAAAAGATTTACAATTTGATAATTATTATCATTGAGGTTATTCAGAAGCTACAACTTATGAAGACATTATTATTAAATTTAGAAATTTATTTGCAGAGCAAAATTATAGAGTTAACAAAATTGAAGCTTCATGAACAAGATATTATTTAAAAGATAAAGAAAAATGAATGAGTAGAGAAGAAGTAGCAAATATTTTAAAAGAAAATATAAAAAATTACTTTTCAAATAAAACATTTACTGATATAGATTATTTTACAAGTAACTGATATACTTATGAATTAAATGAAACAAATTTAAGCTCAAAAGCTTATTCTCCATATATTGAAGTTTATAGAGAAACTAATGAAATAAATAATCCTCTTTCATATTTTTCAAATAAAAAAGTACACAAATCATTTTTTTGATGAGGTGCTTATGTTTATTATGATGAAATTAATGAAACTGAACTTGTTTCTTCTCAAAACAGTAATTCTGTTTTAAGTAAAATGGAAGAAAATGAATATATTGTAGATAATCAAACATATAAAAGTATTTTTTCTGATTTTATAAAAGATAATTATACATTTGATTTTAATGGCGTAGATTCATATTATTTAAAAGGTTTATTTTTACCTGAAGAAATAGCTTATTCTGAAATTAAAAAATCATCTAATGAAGTTGAAAAAAATAAAACTAATGAAAAAATAAATTTTGTTAATTTATTTAATTCAGACATAAACAAAAATATAACAGACTTTTACATTACTTTAATTGATTAATTTTTACAGGAACTGCTGCCTAAAAAAGACGGAGGATAACAGTAAAATGGAATTACTAAAAAATTTAGCTAAAATTTTTGAAATATCAGAAGAAGACTTAAAAAATAAATTAAATTTAAGTGATGATTTTGACTCAAAACAATTAGCACAAAAATTGGGATTTTATGCTCTTTTTACCGATAAAAATGAAATTGAGCAATTCATAAAAGGCAAAGTTAAAAATAAAATTGAAATCATTGAAGAATTAAATCAAAAAATTAATTTAAGTGAAAATGAAAAAACTAAATTAACTGAACAAATTAATAGTTTGAATCAATCATATTCAATACAATCACAAAAAATTAAAGATTTTTTCAGTCAAAAACTAAAAGATTTAAATTATAAAAATATTAATTTAGAAAATTTAGACGTCGATTCTATTGATATTTTAAATATTAATGATTCAATAAAAAAATATGCTCATGATAATAATCTTGAACAAGAAATAATTAAGCCTTCAAAAATAATAGCAAATGAAATTAAAACTTTTGAAAATGTTGAAAGGCTAAGTTTTGGTTCTAGAAAAATATAATTTTAAGGAGAAAATAAATGTCAGAATTTACAAGCGCATTATACGCTAAAAAATCAAATGAAAGTACTAATTTAAGTTTAAATCCTAGTGAATTAAGTGAAGTAACTAATTATATGATTAATACTTCTTTAATTGGAAATTTAGGAACAAAATTAACTATTAAAGACGGAAACAAATCAGTTGTTACATTTTTAAAAAATATAGGACAAGATTTTAGTCCTAAAACTAAAGCAGGTATTGAATCTGTATCAATCCCTTTATTAGAAAGTGTTTCAATTCATTGAAATACACCAGAAATGCAAGCAATTGGTTTTACAAGAGCAGATATGAATTTAGGCTTACCTAATGTAGCAGCAGCTAAATTAGATAGAGCACAAAATGATTTTATTAAAAAACATGAAAAAGCAGGATTTAAAATCATTGAAGATAAAATGTCTTCACTATCAAATCAGAAAACAGTTAAAGATTTATCAACTTTATCTGGAAAAAATATCTGATTAGCTTTATCTGAAGAAGCGATTAAATTGCAAAAACTAGAAAGTAAAACAGATGGTATTAATGGCGTTGATCGTGAAGATATTGTTATTTTTGTTAAAGACGAAATTTTTAACAAATTAGCTGCAGATATGATCATAGGTAATTTTGCTCAATCAGCTGCATTAGATGGCGTTAAAGCTATAAATACAATAAATGGCTACAAAATATTTGCTTGTCCTTACTTAAACGAAGCTGATGCAATTATAGCTACAACATTTACAATGGCTTCAATGGTTGAAGTAAATGCAGCTAATATAGGCACATTAGGAATCACAAACGATTTAGGTATGTATTTTGAGGCTATGAGCTTAGCTGGAATTATTTACGAATCAACTATTAGATATATTGCAAAATCATAATTATGCTTTTAGCTAGCAGTTATAATATTAACAATTTACCATACATAAAAAGAAAAGAAATAAGCAATCAATACAAATATCATAAAACGATTTGATACAAAATTTTAAGTGGGGTTTTAAGATTCGCTATATCAGTTGGTGTGTCTTTTGCTTCAGAAGCTATTAATGTTGTAGCACCTGGCGTTGGAACATTATTAGATTTTTCTTTAAATACAGTTGTAGATTTATTATTTAACTATTTTGATAATGGTTTTGAAATAGATTTAAAAGAATTTGGTTTAAGTACAGCGACTAATTTAATTCCCTTTGTTTCAAAATTTTTAAGAGTACGCTTAAATACTATAAAACATAATAGATTTTTTTCAATAGCTGATAAAGTAAAGTTAGTTAATAGTGAATTAAATAATCAACTTAAACAAGTAGGTAAAGTTACTAATAAATTTGGAACAACAGCTAAAATAGACAAAATTGGAAAATATTCATTCAATTCAATTGATAATAATATAGATGAAATTAAAAGGCTTTTTTCAGAAAATAATAAAGTACTAAATTCAATAAATATATCTAATGCCAATAATAAAATTAATAATTTAAAAAAAACTTTTAATAAAGCAGCAAAAATAATGCATTATGCAAGAACAACATATACCTTATTAAGGTCACCTAGATACGCAGCAAAAAAAGTAACTGAATTAATTTTAAAAAAACCTTATAAAGCTTTATCTGATAAATGAAATAATTTTGTTAGCAAAGCTATTCCAAAAAAATTTATTAAAGGTACTAATAAAACTATTGAGCAAGGTTATAAAAATATCATATTAAATAGTAGTTGATTAGATAGAGTAACTATACAAAAATCAAACGACCCATGAAATTCTATATATGCTAATGCTATTATTAAATTTCAAGCTGATTCAACAAACAAAAAAGAGCCAGTCTTTCTTTTTAATAAAAGTTTAGTAAAAATTTTAGAACTAATTAATTCAGATTCACCTGGTAAATATTATTTAGAGAATTTTGCTTGAGGTTGAAAAATTGGTGCATTATTGCGAAATTATAAACATTTTATATCAAAAAGTAAAATACCTGCTTTTTTAAATATAATTTCGAATTTTAATTATTTAGCTAAGTCGATTCTATTTGTTCAAAATGAAACTATTAGTTTTTTTAGTGCTAAAAAGAAAAAAATAAATTGGAAAGATGAAATTTTAAAAGGTATAAAGGAAGAAGTAACAAAAGCACCAAAATTAAAATATTTATCAGGTGTTCAAGCGACAGTAAGATCTATAGCGACTGGAAGTTCATTTTATACAATGAATGCTGCATCAAAAATTATTAATAAATCAATTTTAAATCATAAAATAGGCAATGCTGTTTCGGTAAGATATAGCGGCTCAACAGCTAAAAGAGTTATGCCAGCAGGAAGAGGTAGAAAAAGAAAATAATGCTTACATTAGAAAAATTTAAAATTAATATAAATGAATTTAAAAATAATTACTATTATGGTAATGAAATAAAAATACCTTATCAATTTAAAAAAATAAATGAAACAATAAATGAAATTGATTTTTTTAATAAAGAAAGTTTAAATATTTTAATAGTTTGTGATTTATTTATTAATCAAGTATTAACAACTTTATTTAATGGTGATATAACTTCAGAAGAAATAGAAAATATTTTAGGTACTATTAGATTATCAAATATAAAAAATGCTGTTTATTCAGAACTAAATTATAGATTGTCAAATAATTACTTTCCTGATTTTGCTAATAAAAAAAGTTTAATTAATTCTTCTTTTGTTGTCAATTTTGATGGTCAAAAATACCAAAATTTTAATGATTTATTAAGCCCAAAAGCTATTTCATTTTTAACAAGAGATAACTGAGAAATCAATGAGTTAGAAAGCGAAAATATAGCTACAAAATTAATTGATACTTTTGTTAATGTAAAAAACAAAGTTGAAGCATTAAATTTTGATTTAAAAAATAATAGCATTCTAGATAAAATCACAAGTTCTAAAATTGAAAGCTTAGATACTAAACTAAGCAATAATATTTTAAGTACTGCTAATAATTTAAGTAATAGAATAAATGAATCAGAACATTCTTTAAGAATTACTTTAGATTCTAAAATAACAAAAAATACTTCTGATATTGAAAAAATTAACAGTAAATTATTAGAAGAATATGTACTTAAAGAAAGCTTAGAAAATAATATTAATCCAATTAAGCAAAAGAATGAAGAATTTAATGCTGATATAAGAATTATTAAAAGTCTTTTACCTACAATTCAACGCGACTTAAATCAAGTATCTATTAGCAAAGCTTCTGTTAGTGATTTGGCTAGTTTAAATGAAGAAGTTACACAAAAACTAAACTCTAACGAATTTGAAGGATATAAAGAATCTATAGCTTCTCAAATTGGTTTATTAAATGGTAAAGATTTAGTACATACTCAAAGTATTGAAGAAATTAGAGCTAATTTAACAGCCAATAGTGCTTTAGATGCTCAAACTGTTCGAAATATGAATGCTATAAGAGAAGATTACAATAACAAGTATGAAAGTCTTGTGTCTTTTAAATCTTCAGCAACTGAAACACTAAATGACCAAATTAGTAAAACTAATACATTAATTACACAAATAGGTTCTTTAAATAGTTGAAAGCCAGCGGTTGAAAGTATAACTAATTCTTTAGAATCGAAATTTAGAAGTTTATCATTGCAATTAAATAATAGTGAAGACGATTTTAATTCTAAAATAACAAAAAATACTTCTAATATTAATGAAATTAATAATAAGTTATCAGAAGATTATGTAATAAGGGATACTCTCGACGACGAAATAGATCCTATTAAAGAAATTATTGAAGTACATAAAACTGATTTAGGTACTATTAAAAGTAATATCGCGACAATTCAAAGTACTTTAACCTCATTGCAAAATCAAATAAATCAAATTAAGCAAAATAATTCTTCTTCAACTAATGCAACAACAAGCCTAAAATGAACAGAAGTAAATGCAACAACTTTAAATATAGCCGTAGGTTCTAGCGCTTCTTTATCAATTCAAAAAACGCCAGCTTTTATAAAATTAGAATTTACTAACTCTTCTAACAAAAAATGCTATGGTTCTATTTTTTACTCAGACAAAAATGATATAGATTATAAGCAAACATATACTTTTGGGCTTTGTGAAGAAGGGTACGACGGAAATTGAAGCAGCTATACTTCAATAGCTTTTGTAAACTTATATGATAATCAAATACGTTTTAAACACGTTGGTAGTTTATTTAACAACTCTGCTCAAAGTTATTGAAAAATAACTGGAGCTTGGGTAACATATTTAACAGTATAAAAAGGAAAATAAAATGGAAACTCAATTAATAATTCAAATTGTAACCGCTTGTGGAAGTGGTTTAGGCGTGATAATAGCTTTTATTGTAAGTTTTTTAAAAATTTTTGGAGCAGGCAAAAAAATTAAACTTTTATCACAAGATTTTGAAAAAGCTCGCTTAGATTGACTTGAGAAAGAAAAAGATTATAAATCTAGAATTGTAGAACTTGATACAACAATTAAAAAGCAAGAAATTGAGCTTTTTAGAGCTACTACAATTATTAGTCGTTACGAAGAACGTATTAAAGCTTATGATAATAGAGATGAAGCTAAATTAATTAAAGAATATGAAACAAAATTATCACATTATGAAAATACAAAAGATAGTTTAGACTATAGAATTTTAGAAGCTCAAAAATTATTGGAAATAGAAAAAAATAAAACTTCTGCTTTATTAGACCAACTTAATTTAAAAGATAATGTTATAAAAAAACAAAAACAAGAATTAAATGAATTAGAAGATTTAAAAAAGAGTACAGAAGCTTTAAGTACATTTATCAATAATAAATTTATTCCTATTATTTCAAATAATAATTCAGAAACAACTTCTTCTGATAAACTTTTAAACAAGGAAGAAGCTAGTGCTGCAATTATTTCTTAAAAATAAAAAATAAGAGAGTATTTTAGCTCTCTTTTTTTAAACTTTTTACAGCTCTTCTTAAAATATTTAATTGATTATGGCAATTTGAAATAAATAAATAGTTATTACTATTATTTTTATTTTCAACTTCAATATTAGCTTTTTGGATTTTATTTACAACAGCATCACTAAATTCATCAAAATAAGCTCTTTTTTGATTATTTGTAAAAATATTTTCATATTGATTTCTCATTTGGTCTAAGTTTGTGTGAGAATAATGTATTACAGTATTTATATTTTTATGTCCAGTGTATTGTTGAATTTGGCTTGGTGTTAATCCTAATATCATAAGTTGAGTAATATAAGTATGTCTTAAAATATGAGCACTGATATTACATTTAAATTTAGGATATTTTTTTAAAACATAATTTTTAAAAATGTTTATTTGATTTTGCAAAGATTTAGCTGTTCAATTAAAATCATCCTTATATTTTATAATTTCTTCTTTTATATTATTTATATATTTTTTATAACTTAAATTTTCGTAATCATCAAGAAATAATATTGTATGAGGATTATTATTTTTTTCTGCTTGAACTTGCATTGTAAAATTATTTTCAATTAGTTCGTTTAAATTAGTGTTTTTTAATTCACCAACACGCAATCCGGTTAGTAATAAAAATTTAAAATAAAAATTAAGCTTTTGATTTGAATAAGATTCTAATTCTTTTAATAAAAAGTTTATTTCTTTATCTGTAAATCCTCGGCGCGTAGGAATAGGTGTATATTTAGATAAATCATCAATATTTTCAAAATAAATACGATTATAATCTCTTAAATAGTTTAAAAAGTTTTTAAAAACTCTATATTTTAAAGATTTTGAATTTTGATTTTCTGTATTAGTTTTTAATATTTTATTCATTTGAATAATTAAATCTTCTGGTCTTTCAAAATCTTCTAATTTTGATAAATAGTATTCATAATATCAAAAAGTTGATTTTTTCACATTCTTATTTGATTTTTTAGACAAAAATTTTTGAATTAATTCGTTAATTCTATACATTTTGAAATAATTTAGTATTAATATATATTAATTTGTAATATAATTAATATGCTAAATTCTCGATCTTCACTTTAGAGGGTTTAGCGTTTTTTTATAACGCTATGCTCTTTAAAATAATGTTTTTGTCTAAAAAATTTGTTTTATTTTTCATAATTTCTCCTTAAAAGCAAAATAAAAAGCTTCACTCTGCAAAAAGTGAAGGCTGTTAGTCAATAATAGTATTATGTTTTTTGCAGTCTTCACTCTGCATAATAATTATATCATTTTATTTTGGGACTTTATTTTTTTTGTATTATAATTTATTTAGTAGATTTATATCGGCGCCCGTAGGTGCTAATACCCCACTTTGGTATTATGAACATACATAGAGGGGGGCGCTTTTTTTATTATAATTTTATAATATGAAAATAAATCTTCCAACAGCAAAAGAACTCGGCATCGATATAAAACAAATCTTAAAAAAGTTTAAATTTAAAACTTATAATGAATTTAAAAGCAAATATTCACGAATATTTTGCATAAAACTAAAATTATGACTAACTAATAAAAATGCGTTTAACGAGGCGCTTTTTAAAAAGATATATAAAATTATGTTTTACTATAATTTCGTTGAATATAAGCAAATTATGGAGCTATCAGCGCTATTTAATAATAAAAGCTATGTAATAAAATTGCCTAATTTGAGTTTAGACAAGTTTTTTGGAGTTGATTTAGTAATTAAAAATGATTTAAATAAGTTCTTTATTCAAGTTAAAACAAGTCAATTTAATTATGCAAATTTTAATAAATTAATTACTTTATCGATTAATCAAAATGGTACTCCTGTTATAGCTATTAAAAAGGGTGACAAATGAAGCTTTAAAAATTTATTAAATAATGAGCAACTTTTTTTGTTATAATGAAATTACCATTCAAATAAATTTAAAATAATTTGACTTAAGTACAGTATTTTTTTGGGAATGTTACTTAAATAAATAAAATTAAGACTATTTTAGCTTATATAAAAGTCTCAGATGGCTTTGAAATTTTAGAAATTTTAGATGAGCCAGAAATTGCTTATTCTAATGTTATTGGTTTTAATATAAGGTCTATGATTAATTTAGGAAGTAAAACTAGTACAAATGTTCCATGATACGGGTTAGAAACATTTAATAATGATGGTACTTTAAATTCATTAGGAACTGGTGGGGGTATTCCTACTACTGGCGGCACTTGAATTAATGTTACATTTACGGCTCTTTATGGTGAAAAAGGACCTGGTGGTCAATGAGAACCATTTAGCCATGATAAAATTAATAGAGATTTAAATAGGTATATTAGAAAAACATTTGCAACTGCTAACTTAACATTAGATTCAGGGGTTAATTTTATTAGCATCCACGCTGAAAAATAAAAGGAGATATTATGACAAGAAATAAAAAAATTGCAACTATTCTCGGTGTTTTAGCAGGTGCAGCTTTTATATCTTCTGCCTCAATTCCTATTATTTTTCATGCAAAAGAATCAAATGAAACTAGAAATTCAAGAAAAAAAGATATTCAATATTTAGAAAATTTAATTAAATTAAAAAATGAACAAGAAGTAAATAACAATAAATTTTTATTAGAAAAAAAATTAGATTTAGAACAATTAGAAATTAAAAGAAATAATGTAGAACAAGTTATAAATTTATTAATTGGCAAGAATTATGATAAAAATATAAATCAGCTACATAAAAATAATTTAGATAATAAATCATTAGTATATTATTTATTTTCAAATATTGACGAATTAACCAGTGAAAAAGATTTATTGGAAAATAATAACAAAGAATTATTGGCGAGATTAAATGAAATAAAATCATCATTTGATAATGAGAAAAATGAATTAGTTAATCAAATTAATAATTTAAAACAAGAAAATAAAGAATTACTTAAAGAAAAGAATAATTTACTAAAACAACAAAAATATTTATTGTGAATTTATCAATCAAGAATATCAACATTAAAAGATGCTATCGCGACAATAAATGGTGAATTTAAAATAAAAGAAAATAACTATAAAGAAACAATAGCAAGATTAAATGAAGAAAAAAATAGATTAATTTCAGAAGCAGATAACTTAAGAAATAACTTAAACATTAAAAGAGTTGAATTAGAAACCGCAAATAATAAATTAAAGACATCAACTTCTAAACTTGTTGAATTATTAAGTTCTGTTATAAATATAAACAGTTTATTTGAGGTGCTAAACGAAACATTTGTTTCAAATGAAATTTTAGATAATTTAGTTATAACAAGTGAAACAGAAATAAATTCAGTAATTGAATCAAATTCACTTGATAATTATTTAACAACTTCATTATTTTTATCGAATCAAATTTTAGATAATTTAAATAAAGTAATATCTAACAATAAAAAAATTGAATCTAATTCTATAGAAACAAATAATTTATATAAAAGCAAACTGTCTGAATTACTTGGTGAAAGCGAAGAATATTCAATAGGTGATAACGGTAAAGAAGCGCTAGAAAATTCTATAGTTTATAATTTAAGAAAACAAATAAATGATATATCACTCTTAATTAATGATAATAAAGCTAAAATAAAACAATTAGAAATTGATGTAGATAGTTTGACTAATCAAATAGAAAGTAAAACTCAAAATAATCAAGATTTAGCTAGACAAATTTCTGATATTTCAAATTCAATCACAGAGAAAAATAGAATAATTGAATCATTAAATTCTGAAATACAAGCTTCAAAAAGTTTAAAATCTTCTAATAATGAAAATATTGAAAAATATAAATCTATGCTAATAAGTTTAATTGGTACGGATGATAAAGATTTTAATTTTGATAATTTAGCAGAAGCTGCACAAAATGGCATCGTTAAACAATTACATCAAAAATATAATGAAAAAGAACAAGAAAAAAATGAATTAATTTCAAGATTCGAGACTGAAAAAGAATTATTAAATAACTAAAAAACAAGATTGCAGAATGAAATTAATGATTTAGAACGACAAATTGCTGAAAAATAAGAATTAATTCAAACTTTAACTTCTCAAGCTGATGAATTAAGAAGACAAGGGGAAGAAAAAGCAGAAGAATTAAGAGAAGTAAATAACCAAATAGATGTAGCTAAAAGGGAAAAAAATCAATTAGAACAAGAAAAAGAAAGAAAAATACAATCTTTAGCAGAACTAGAAAATAATTTAAATAATAAACAAAATCAAATTTCTAGATTATTAGAAGCTACAAAAGATTTAGATAAGTATATTCAAGATAATAACAACTTAGCTGAAGAAATTAGAATATTGAAAAACAATATTTCTAATGTTGAATTGGAAAAAACAAATTTAGAACACCAATATTCAGAAAAACAAAGAGATATAGATAATATTAATCATGATATTTCAAGAATCAATAACCAGATAGAAACATTGAGATCTGAAAATCAAACAATATTGAATGATATTCAAACACTCAAAACACAAAAACAAGAATTAACTGATAAAAAAACAAGAAATGAACAAGAAAAACAAGAATTAGAACGTCAAATTGCTGAAAAAGAACAAGAAATTCAAGAAAAAGAAAGCGAAATTTCAAATAATCAAAATGAAATTCAAAGTTTAGAAACAAATAAATCTTCTCGCACAAACGATATTTCTTCTAAAGAATTAGAATTAAATAACTTGTTTAATTCAATTAGGAACTTAACCGATCTTAACAATGAATTACAATCTTCACTTTCACAAAAGGAAGCAAATAAAACTCAATTAGAGCAGGAAAAAAGTAGACTTGAAGAAACAAAAATAAATTTAGAATCAGAAGTACAATCTTTAACAAGTGATTTAAATAGTTTAACCATGAATATTTCTGCAAAAGAACAAGAATTAGAAAATTTAAATCAAAACATTTCAAATTTAAATTTAGAAATTGAAATATTGAATAGAAATAAATCTTCATTACAAGAAGAAATTCAAAGATTAGTAGAACAAAAAAATTCACAATCAGGTTCTAATAGTGAATTAGAACAAGAAATATTTGAAAAACAAAATCAAATTTCACAAAAACAAGAAGAAATAAATGAAAAAAATTCTGAAAAATCTACTTTTGAACAAACTAAAAATGATTTACTAAATGAAATTCAAACATTACAAATTGACTTGGGAAGAAAACAAACAAATCTTCAAGAATTAACTTCTATTCATACAGAATTAAACAATAAAGTTAATGAATTAACAAATGATAAAAGCAATAAAACTCAAAATCATGAAACGTTAAAGAGCAATTTAAGAGATTTATTATCCCATGAAAATGATTTGATATCTTCAATATCTGAATTGTCAGCTTCAATTAATAAATACAAAGAATTATTAAGAATTATAACTAATGATCAGGATGAAAATCAAACAATAACTAATGAAGGCAGAAATGTTGTTAACGGTTTAGTGAAAGAGCTTTGAGATAAAATTAATGCTCTTGAAGCTGAAAATTCAGCACTTGATTCTGAGATTTCTACACAAACAAATAAGCTTAATTCATTAGTTGGTAGTGAAAACAATAACTTTGATAATGCTACAGAAGA